>JALYIS010000222.1 GCA_030775705.1 Actinomycetota bacterium | reverse complement strand
ACCGCCCGCCGGGCTTGAGCACTCGCAGCACCTCGCGCAGCGACAGTTCGACGTCAGGGATGTGATGCAAGACCGCGTGCCCGATCACAAGGTCGAAGCTGTCGTCGGCGTACGGCAGCCTTTCGGCGTCGGCGACCCGCCCGTGCACCTTGAATCCCAGCCCTCGCGCGTTGCGCTTGGCAACCTCGACCATGCCCGGACTCAGGTCGGTCACGTGTGCTTCAGCGATGACGCCGGCCAGTTTGAGATTCAGGGTGAAGAACCCGGTCCCGCACCCGAGTTCGAGCGACTTCGCGTACGGCCAGCCGCGCGTGCCCGCAACGTGGGTGAACCGATCCCGGGCGTAGTCGCGACATCTCTCGTCGAAGGAGATCGACCACTTCTCGTCATAGGTGGCCGCCTCCCAGTCGTGATACAGGATGTTGGCCAGCTTGGGGTCAGACCAGGCGGCCGCGACCTGCTCCGCGGACGCGTGCGGGTTGGGCGCCGCTTCGGCCAAACTCATCGGGCAACTCCGGTGAACAGCGCCTTTCCCGGCCCGCTCTCGATGAAGGATGCCATCCCGATCCCGCGGTCCGCGGTAGCGAACAGAGACGCGAACAGGTGCGACTCGAGCCGCAGCCCGCTGGCCAGATCGACGTCGAGCCCGCCATCGATCGCGGCTTTTGCGGCAGCCATCGCCAGGGCCGGTCCTCTGGCGAGCTTGGCGGCCATCGACAGGGCGGTGGAGTAGACATCGGCCGCAGCGACGACGACGTCGACCAACCCGATGGCCAGCGCCTCGTCCGCGGGCACGAACCGCCCCGTATAGATGAGGTCCTTGGCCTTGGCGACGCCGATGAGACGAGGCAGCCGCTGCGTGCCGCCGGCACCGGGGATTATCCCGAGCAGGATCTCCGGCTGCCCCCATCTCGCGTTGTCCGCGCTGACGCGCAGGTCAGCGGTCAAGGCCAGTTCACACCCGCCGCCGAGGGCGAACCCGGTCACCGCCGCGATGACCGGCTTAGGAATCGCGGCGAGCGCCGAGAGCGAGGAGGACAGGCGACCCGCGTCGCGCATCATCTGCGCATGATCCTGTCCGGCGAATTCCTTCACATCCGCGCCGGCGGCGAACACCCGCTCCCCGCCATAGATCACCACGGCGCGGATGGAGTCGTCGGTGGCGACTGCGGCTGCCGCGGCCCGCAGCTCCTCCTGCACCTGGGTGTTGAGTGCGTTCATCGGCGGCCGGTCGAGCCGGATCGTCGCCACGGCCGAAGGCGACCCATCAGATCCGTCACCGATCTCGACCCGTACGAACTCACCCATTGCCTGTCCCTTCGCTCGATCCAGCCGCAACGCAGCCTATGGCTTCTAGAGTCAACGAGGTGAATCCCTTGACTCTCGCGGTGATGAAGGCGCACGCCGCCCTGTACCAGCGCTCGGGTGGGCGTATTGGACACCGCATGCTGGGCGTGCCCTCGCTGTTGCTGCACACGACAGGCGCCCGCTCAGGCATCGCGCGTACCAGCTGCCTGGCCTACGCCAGCGACGGGGACGCCTACCTCGTGGTGGCCTCCAATTTCGGCGGCCCCCACTATCCCGGCTGGTATCACAACCTCGCTGCCGAGCCATCCGCCGAGATTCGCGCCGGGCGCAGCCGGCTGCGGGTGACCAGCCGGGTCGTGTTCGACGCCGATCCCGACTACGACCGGCTATGGAAGATCGTTAACGACAATAACCGAAACACTTACCGCAACTACCAGCGCACGACCGACCGCCGGATCCCGGTGATCGTGCTGAGCCCCGTCTGAGGGTGCGCGGACGGGCCGCCGATCACAGCGCGTCACAGTGCGCGCGCGTACCAGCGTCCGTCGCGGCGCTCGATGTGCAGTGCGAGCCCGAAGGTGTCGGACAGGTGGGCGTCGGTGAGGACGTCGGTCGCCGGCCCGCTGGCGACGATCGCCCCGTCCCGAAGCAGCATGACGTGCGTGACTCCGGGTGGGAGCTCCTCGACGTGATGGGTCACCAGCACCGATGCCGGCGCATCCGGGTCGTCGGCGAACCGGGTCAGCCTGCGTAACAGGTCCTCGCGTCCGCCCAGATCCATGCCGGCGGCGGGCTCGTCGAGCAGCAGCAGCTCGGGGTCGGTCATCAGTGCCCGGGCGATCTGGACCCGTTGCCGCTCGCCCTGGCTCAGCGTGCCGTAGGTGCGCTCACCGAGCGCCCCGACACCGAACCGGTCCAGCAATGCAGACGCCCGGCGTACATCGAGTCGGCCGTAGGCCTCCCGCCATCGCCCGAGAACCGAGTACCCGGCGCTGACGACGACATCGAGTACCCGCTCGCTGTGCGGAATGCGCTGTGCCAGCGACGAACTGGCCAGCCCGATCCGCGTGCGCAGTTCGAAGACGTCGACGCCACCGAGTCGCTCACCGAAGACGTACGCATTGCCCGAGCTGGGATGCATCATCGCGCCCGCGATCTGCAGCAGCGTGGTCTTGCCGGCCCCGTTGGCGCCCAGCACGGCCCAACGCTCGTCCTCCTCGACCACCCAGTCGATGCCGTCCAGGAGAACCTTCGACCCGCGCCGGACCGTGACGTCCACCAGTTGGAGCATTGCGTGGGGGTTGAACACGGTCACGCCTGTATCCAAGCGCACACTCTCGTCAGCTGTCAGCGGGGCGTGCCGTGGGTCAGTCTGCGGGTCCGGTGATGAGCGTGAGCGATGCGCTGTGCGCTTGGCCGGCGGTGTCGGTCCAGTGGATCGTCACCGTGTCACCCGGCTTGTGACTGGACAATGCGGACTTCAGACCCGCGGTGGATGTCACCTTCGTACCGTCGACGGCGGTGATGACGTCGCCGCCGGCGAGACCGGCATTTTGCGCGGGGCTGCCGCTGGTCACGTGCTCGACGAGAGCGCCGCCGTTCGCGTCCGAGACGGCGATCCCCATGAACGGCGGGTATCCGAGGTGGATGGTGCTGGAGGCCGGTCCCGACTCGATCTGCGCGGCAAGTGCGAGGGCGCGGTTGATCGGAATCGCGTAGGCCACCGACGTCGTACGGCCGTTGGTCTGCGCCGCCGTGTCGATGCCGACGATCTTGCCGGAGGAGTTGTAGAGCGGTCCGCCGGAGTCGCCCGCCTCGATCGGGGCGTTGATCTCGATCATTCCGGTGAGATTCTCCGGATTCGAGCCGGTGGTGTCCGACGCCGTCAGGGACTGGTTGAGCGCCACGACCTGCCCCACGGCGGCGCTGGGCGTGCCCCCGACGCCGCCCGCGTTGCCGACGCCGGTGACACTGGCCCCCGTGCGCACGGTCGAGGAATCGCCGATCGCGGCGGTCCGCAGTCCGGAGGCGTTGCTGAGTTGGAGGACCGCTACGTCGTCGGTGGGATCAGTCCCCACGACCGTTGCGCTGTACGTGGTCCCGGTCGAGACCACGGTGACCGAGATCTTGGTCGCGCCGTCGACGACGTGGTTGTTGGTGAGGATCTCGCCGGTGGATGTCAGCACGAGTCCGGTGCCCGCGGCGCGAGCGCCCTGGTACCCCAGCACCGTGTTGATGTCGACGACGCCGACCGACTCTGCCGCAGTGGCGGCGGTCGAAGCACTCGTGCTGGACCCGCCCGAGCCGTCGGGCAGGGTGCCTGACGCGCCGCCACCAGTAGACCCACCGCCAGCCCCGCCCGAGCCGGTGGCGGGCTGGCTCGCGGCAGACGGATTGCCTGTGACAGCGGTGTCGTGGCCAGCGGAGTAGGCGACCGCACCCACCGCGGCGAGGGCGGCAACACCAACGACCGCCACGAGCGCGCGCCTGCCCGACCGCCGTGCGCGCGGTACGCGCGGTAGTGGGGCAGCGCTG
>JALYIS010000221.1 GCA_030775705.1 Actinomycetota bacterium | reverse complement strand
ACGGCGTCGTCATGCTGGTGGCACTGGCGTCTGCGTTGCCCGACCTGTTCCACAACCCCGGTCACGTGCACGTGATCGCGATCGTCGTCCTCGCCCTGGTCGTCGCGCCGCTGTTGGTCCGCCGGGTCTGGCCCGTACCGGTGTTCGGGTGGGTCCTGATCGCCGCCGGTGGGGTGGCGCTCTGGGACAACCATGCGGTAGCCGGGCTCGCCCTGCTCATTGCGCTGAACACGGTGGCGGCATTGCAGCCTCGACGTGTCGCGGTGGGCTGCGCAGTGCTGGTCGAACTGGTCATGATCGTGGCAGCGATCGCGGTCGTCGGCAGCCGTTGGTGGTTCAACGCGATCTTCTTGTCCGGCATGATCGCCGCCGCGACCGGCCTCGGTCTCTACAGCGCGGCCCGTCGTGCCTACCTTGCCGAGCTGCACGACCGGGCCGAGCGGCTCGAACGCGAACGCGATCAGCAAGGCGCCCTCGCCGCAGCCGCCGAACGCGACCGAATCGCCCGTGAGATGCACGACATCGTGGCCCATCACCTCACGGTGATCGTGGCCCTCAGCGATGGGGCGATCGCCACGTCGGCCACCTCCTCCGAACGGGCCGTCGACGCGATGCGGACCGTGTCGGCGACCGGACGGCGAGCCCTCGCTGATACCCGGCGACTGCTGGGCGTGCTGCGCGACCGAACCGGCAACGATCCCGAGGCGATGCAGCCGATGCCCGATTTGGCGGGGCTCGACATGCTCATCGAACAGGTGCGAACCGCAGGTCTGGCCACGACGCTCGAGGTGCACGGGGCCGCCGCGGAGCTGTCACCCGGCATCCAGCTGACGGTGTACCGGCTGGTGCAGGAGGCGCTCACCAACACCCTCAAACACGGCGGCGATGCTGCCCACGCCGCCGTCCGACTGCACTACCTGCCGGGTGAGCTGAGCGTGGAGATCGAGGACGACGGTGCCGGTTCGGCCGCACCCGCGCCGGTCGGCGTGGGTGGTGGGCTCGCCGGGATGCAACAACGCGTGCACGCCTTTGGCGGCGAGGTAGACGCGGGCCCACGCCAGCCCGCCGGCTGGCGCGTCCGTGCACGGCTGCACCTCGACGAGCTGGACGCGAAGTCGACGTGATCAAGGTCCTGCTCGTGGATGACCAGTCGCTGCTGCGGATGGGGTTCCGGCTGATCCTGGAGGCCGAGCCCGACATCGAGGTCGTCGGCGAGGCAGCCGAGGGTGCGACCGGTGTCGCAATGGCCGCGGCCCTGCGGCCCGACGTCGTCCTCATGGACGTCCGGATGCCCGGCATGGACGGAATTCAGGCGACGACGGCGATCATCGAAGCCGGCCACAGCGGCAAGGTCCTGATCCTCACCACGTTCGACATCGACCAGTACGTGTTCGCCGGCCTCAAAGCCGGGGCCAGCGGGTTCCTGCTGAAGGACGCCCCGCCCGCCGAGCTGCTCACCGCCATCCGAACGGTCGCTGCTGGTGATGCCGTGCTCGCGCCGTCCACGACACGGCGGCTGATCGACCAGTTCGCCCCGATGCTGCCCGACCCAGGACAGCGACGGCAGCGAGAGGTGTTGCTCGAGGAACTGACCCAGCGCGAACGATCAGTATTCGCCCTGCTCGCCGCCGGCAAATCCAACCGCGAGATCGCCACCGACCTCCACCTGTCGGAAGGAACGATCAAGATCTACGTCGGCCGAATCCTGGCCAAGCTCAACCTGCGCGACAGGATTCAAGTCGTCGTGCTTGCCTACGAGTCCGGCTTCGTCGTTCCGGGCAACTGAGGCTCCCGTCTGCAACTCCGTGCCCGAAGGTGCCGTGAACAAAAGTATCGGCGGGTGTTCCCTGCCTGCGCGGGCCATCCCGCCGATCGAGGTTGTACTGGTTGGCACGTTGCTAGCTTTCGCGTGACGGGATCGGCCCGAGGAAGCCGACGACACGTCGGATCATTCCGCTGTCCGCGATCTCGACTACGTCGGCGCCACTGAGCGCAACCGTGCCGTCTGGGGCGAGCAGGTCCCATTCGTAACGGGCGAAACCGTGGTGTTCGTCAACCCCGCTGGTACGGCGGAAGGTATGGCCGGCGTAGTGGGCCTGGATCGTTGCTGCCATCTCGCTGATTCCGTCGCGCCCACGGCCATCAAGTGGCGGGTCGATGAGGTGGCCGTCTTCGGTCCAGACCTGTGCGATCAGCTCCTCACGTCGATGAGCGTCCGGCTCGCCGTAGGCGTCCAGGTGGGTGTCGATTGTCGAGTGCAGATCGTTCATGGCGGTGGCTCCTGAGTGTTGGTCGGTGGCTGTCACAGACGATGCCGTGTCAATTCGGGCTTGGCGATTACGTCTGAGGTAGGTGCTTCTCCCCGACCGACGGCCGATCGTGGGGCCTGACCTGCCGCCCGATGTGACGAAGGAAATGCGTCAGCCCCGCCCACGGGTGCTCCACCAAGCAATAGGCCCTCTTGGTCGACGGTGCGGCGAGGTCCCTCGTCAGTAGGCCGCTGTGTTCGTCGAGCCGTTGCCTGACCGCCCTGCAACTGACCCAGGTCAGCAAGGTCCACGGCGGCGGCGCGGCCCAGGTTCATGCGCTGCGCGAGGTGGACTTGGTCGTCGAGCCCGGCGAGCTGGTCGCGGTGATGGGGCCGAGCGCCCACGACGCCCAGTTGGCATTGTGGGCGGACCGGGTGATCTCCCTTCGCGACGGGAGGATCGTCGATCAAACCGCCCAACCGACGGGACCGGAGTCGCTGCTCGAAGCGGACCCGGCGCGAGGAGCACCCCCCCTGGCTCCGCGGCCGCCCTCGGTTACCGCGCGACTACCCCAACCAGCCCCCGTCCCCGGACCTAGCAGTCCTCACATTCGTCCTGCCGGTGGTCGCCGCGGCGGGGGCCTGGCTGCTGGGCCGCACCCCCCACCAACCTCGGCCGACACCCAGTGGGATAGCTCGACGTCCGTTCGAGAGCTGCGCAACCACGGGGGAGCGGCGCTGACTGCTGCCCGCTACCTAATAACTGATACGTTTGAATTGTGAACGGGTGGGAGCTACGAGAGCGCCGACGCCGGGCTGGGTTGACCCTGCGTCAGGTTGCTCGAGCAA
>JALYIS010000220.1 GCA_030775705.1 Actinomycetota bacterium | reverse complement strand
GCAGATGACCGCGAGGTGGCGGCGGTGGTGGTGCCCCGCGTGGAGGGTGTGCCGGGAGCGGAGTTGCGCGGCGAGGCCGCCTGGGAGCTTCCCACGGCATAGGACCCGGCTGCGGTGAGTGCAGGATCGGTGGTCTGGTTCGTGACCAATGGCGCGGCGGTTCTCACTGCCGCGGGGTGATCATCTGACGCGGTGGCGGCATAAATCCCAGCAGCGATCGCGACCGCAACCAGAGCGGGTAACACTGCGATGGCTCGCATCGGACCCCACGTTCCGTCTCGCCCGCACGCCGCAGTGACCGGCGCGGTGATCAGCTCGACTCAGTGACTATCCGAGTCGCGTTGTTCGCGGTAGTTTACGGCTCGTTGGGTCCCAGGCCAGCTGATTCGGAGCAGATGAGGGCTTCAATCGCGGGAGGCTGGTGAGCCAGCCAGTCGTTTCACTAGGCGAAGTCCTCGGTCAGCCAGGCCGTGTTGGTCACCTGGTCCCAGACCACGCTGATGCCAACCCACGTCAATTTGGGGTCAAGAATGTTGCGGCGATGACCTCCGGTGGCAGGGTCCTCATTGACCATTGCCGTCTGGATCGACTCGACTGCAGCTGGCGTGCCGATGTAGCTGTCCTCACTGGGCTGCTGGGCGCGTATCAGCCCGATGTTCTCGGGGCCATAGGGCGCGCCGGCTGCCGCGTCTCGTTGCGCCAGCGACGGCTCACCGGGGATCTGGTGGGCGTTCTGGGGGGCGTCCGGGTTGTACTTTGCCGCCAGCAGCGTGTGCGCGTTCGCGACAGCCGTCAGTGACTGTGAAAACTGAATGGGCTTGCCGGTCACGTGCGCGTCCTGTCGCTCGGTGACGATCATGTGGAAAACCTCTTGGGCGTAGGCAGACTCCACGGTGCCCTGGCCACTGCCCACCGCGGTCGGCCGGACCGCCGGGGCTGCGACGACGCGCCTGGCGACGATGGCGGGAGCCGTCGAGCTGGGCTGGGTGACCGGGGCCGCACCCGAAGTTGCGCTCTTCGTCGGGGCGGGCGAAGCCACCACGACCGTGTGCGTCGACGTGCTGCCCGACGTCTGCCGGGCGGCTGGGGAGTAGCTCTGCGGTACCCCGGCGGATGCCGTCGTCTTCGCCGGAGCCGGCCGGCCGGCGGTCGTGGACGGTGCGGCGCCGAGCGCAGCGACGTAGGCACCCCCGCCGGCTACGCACGCCGCGACGAGAGCGGCGGGCAGCAGCAGTGCGATTCGCATCGAACCTCAGAATCGTCGTGGTGCGCCCAAACGCACGCTGTGGGAGGGAGTCTCCGAGCCCGTCATGAGCGGCAGGCCACCGCGCGTCACGTGCGGCACGGCCACCGGCCCGGGACCCATCGTTTCCCGTGTGCCGTGGCCACGTCAAACTGCAGGCGTTTTGGCATCTGTTCACAGGCATGCGTAAACTGGACAACTGGCGCCTGCCGCCCTGCTTCCATGTCCGCTTTGGCCGCGGATCGCAGCAGTGGATCCTCATGGCGGCGTCGGATACGACACAGCACCAACTCAGTAGTACCAGGTCTTGAGATGCTGCTGGGCAAGACACGCCCGGCGACGAAAAGCGGAGGATATGCCCAAAAAGGACGGGGCCATCGAGGTCGAAGGCCGCGTGGTCGAGCCGTTGCCCAATGCGATGTTCCGGGTGGAACTGAGTAACGGACACAAGGTGCTCGCTCACATCAGTGGCAAGATGCGCCAGCACTACATCCGCATCCTGCCCGAGGATCGGGTGGTGGTGGAGCTGTCGCCCTACGACCTCACCCGTGGGCGCATCGTCTACCGCTACAAGTAAGCAGTCTTCTCCAAGTGAGCGGTGCTCACTGCCATCAAGAAGGGGCACGGCCGTGAAGGTCAAGCCAAGCGTCAAGCCGATGTGCGACAAGTGCAAGGTCATTCGCCGCCACGGTCGGGTCATGGTCATCTGCGAGAACCTGCGCCACAAGCAGCGCCAAGGCTGATCCGGCTCTCCCGAGCCACTCAACGCGCACACCACCCGCCGGCACCACTGGCGGTCTACCTCCGGACGAAGGCCGGAGCCCCCCGAGGTCAGAAGTGACGGCGGGTGGGAACGGGTGCGCTACACACCTTCGATGCACAGATCTGGAGAACCGCCCGCATGGCACGACTTGCCGGCGTAGACCTCCCCCGCGAAAAGCGGATGGAGATCGCGCTCACCTACATCTACGGCCTGGGCCGTACCCGCGCCAAGGAAACGCTCGCCGCCACCGGGGTCAGCCCCGACCTGCGCGCGCGCGACCTGTCCGACGAGGACATGGTCAAGCTCCGCGACTACATCGACGGCAACTTCAAGGTCGAGGGTGACCTGCGCCGCGAGGTCGCTGCCGACATCCGTCGCAAGATCGAGATCGGCTGTTACGAAGGTATCCGCCACCGCCGCGGCCTGCCGGTCCATGGTCAGCGCACCAAGACCAACGCGCGCACCCGCAAGGGACCCAAGAAGACCATTGCCGGCAAGAAGAAGGCAGGTAAGAAGTAATGCCAGGACAGGCCCGCAAGGCCGGCGCCAAGAAGGTCAGGCGCAAGGAGAAGAAGAACATCGCCCACGGGCATGCGCACATCAAGAGCACCTTCAACAACACCATCGTGTCCATCACCGACCCGCAGGGCAACGTGATCAGCTGGGCTTCGGCCGGGCATGTCGGGTTCAAGGGCTCGCGCAAGTCGACGCCGTTCGCGGCGCAGATGGCCGCGGAGAGCGCCGCGCGCAAGGCGCAGGAGCACGGCCTGAAGAAGGTCGACGTCTTCGTCAAGGGTCCGGGCTCCGGGCGCGAGACCGCGATCCGTTCGCTGCAGGCCACCGGCCTGGAAGTCGGCACCATCTCTGACGTCACCCCGCAGCCGCACAACGGCTGCCGCCCGTCCAAGCGACGCCGGGTCTGAAAGGCATCTGAACAATGGCTCGTTACACCGGACCGTCCACGCGCATCTCGCGCCGTCTCAACGTCGACCTCGTGGGTGGCGACAGCTCCTTCGAGCGCCGTCCCTACCCGCCCGGCCAGCACGGCCGCGCTCGCATCAAGCAGAGCGAGTACCTGCTCCAGATGCAGGAGAAGCAGAAGGCCAAGTACAGCTATGGCGTTCTGGAGAAGCAGTTCCGTCGCTACTACGAGGAGGCAGTGCGGCGTCCCGGCAAGACCGGTGACAACCTGCTGCAGATCCTCGAGTCGCGCCTGGACAACGTCGTCTACCGTTCGGGGCTGGCCCGTACCCGCCGGCTGGCTCGGCAGCTGGTCAGTCACGGTCACTTCGTCGTCAACGGCCAGAAGGTCGACGTCCCCAGCTTTCGCGTGACCCGGCACGACATCATCGATGTGCGCCCGAAGTCCCTCGAGATGACTCCGTTCCTCATCGCCCGCGAGACCCTTGGCGACCGCCCCGTCCCGGGATGGCTGCAGGTTGTTCCTTCGCGGTTGCGGGTCCTCGTGCACAACCTCCCGGAGCGGGCTCAGATCGAGATTCCCGTCCAGGAGCAGCTCATCGTCGAGCTCTACTCGAAGAACTAGCCCCATCACGGCCGGTCCCCGGCCGTGCTTGTCAGCGGACGTCATATAGCGGTCGTCCCAGACCATCAAGGAGCATTACCGTGCTGATTTCCCAGCGCCCATCACTAGGCGAAGAGCCGATCGCCGAGAACCGGTCACGGTTCGTCATCGAACCCCTGGAGCCCGGCTTCGGCTACACCCTCGGCAACTCGCTGCGCCGCACGCTGCTGTCGTCCATCCCCGGCGCAGCGGTCACGAGCATCCGGATCGACGGGGTGCTCCACGAGTTCACCACCGTCGAAGGCGTCAAAGAGGACGTCACCGACATCATCCTGAACCTCAAGGAGTTGGTCGTCAGCTCCGAGAGTGACGAGCCGGTCGTCATGTACCTGCGCAAGCAGGGACCGGGCGAGGTCACGGCAGCCGACATCGCGCCCCCCACAGGCGTGGTCGTGCACAACCCGGATCTCAAGATCGCCACGATCAACAAGAAGGGCCGGCTGGAGATCGAGCTGGTCGTCGAGCGCGGCCGCGGGTACGTCACCGCCGTCCAGAACAAGCAGCCAGGACAGGAGATCGGCCGCATCCCCGTGGACTCGATCTACTCCCCAGTGCTCAAGGTCACCTACGCCGTCGAGGCCACCCGTGTCGAGCAGCGCACCGACTTCGACCGCCTCGTCGTCGACGTCGAGACGAAGAACTCGATCACTCCGCGCGATGCGGTGGCCAGTGCCGGTCACACTCTGGTCGAGCTGTTCGGGCTGTTCCGTGAGCTCAACGACGAAGCCGAAGGTATTGACGTCGGTCCCTCGCCGGCCGAGGTCGCGGACATCGCCGCGTTCTCCATGCCGATCGAAGAACTCGACCTGACCGTGCGGTCCTACAACTGCCTCAAGCGCGAGGGAATCCACACCGTTGGTGAGCTCGTGGGGCGCAGCGAAGCCGATCTGCTTGACATCCGCAACTTCGGGTCCAAGTCGATCGACGAGGTCAAGATCAAGCTCGCCGGCTTGGGCTTGGCGCTCAAGGACAGCCCTCCCGGATTCGAACTGCCGTCATCGGCCGAGTACGGCGACGACGACTTCGGTGACGATGTCGACTACGCCGAGACCGAGCAGCTCTAAGTCACCCAGCAAATTTTGAGGAGCACGACATGCCTACGCCCACCAAGGGTTCGCGCCTCGGCGGCGGTCCCGCGCACGAGCGGTTGATCCTCGCGAACCTCGCGACCGCGTTGTTCGAGCACGACCGCATCACCACCACCGAGGCGAAGGCCAAGCGGTTGCGCCCTCTTGCCGAGAAGCTGATCACCTTCGCCAAGCGCGGTGACCTCCATGCGCGCCGCCAGGTCATGACGGTGATCCGGGACAAGGATGTCGTGCACAAGCTGTTCGCCGAGATCGGCCCGAACTACGTCGCACGACCCGGTGGCTACACCCGCATCATCAAGGTGAACCCCCGCAAGGGCGACAACGCGCCGATGGCGGTCATCGAGCTGTGCGAGCCGATGACCGCTGCCACTGCGGTGGTGAAGGAAGCCGAGAAGGCACGCGGGACGAAGTCCGCGCCGCGCAAGGCGCCGACCGGCCGGACGAAGGAGATCGCTGAGGACGCCAAGGCCGAGTCGCCGACCGCCGCGTCCGTCCTCGACACGGGGGCGAGTGAGCAGGTGGACGACAGCGTCCACACGGCACACGACGGCGGGGCCGACCAAGAGGGCGGCCTGTCCGCCCTCGGACTGGCTGACGACGATGACGACACCGACGGTGACACCGCTCACGGGGCCGAAGGCGACTCCGCCAAGTAGGCATCGTGAGTCCTGACGCGATCGTGCGGTTGCGTCTCGATATTGCCTACGACGGCACGCAGTTTGCGGGCTGGGCGGTGCAGCCGGGCCAGCGAACCGTCCAGGGCGAACTGCACACCGCGATAGCGACGGTGCTCCGGTTGCCCTCGGTCTCGTTGACGGTCGCCGGCCGAACCGACGCCGGTGTCCACGCGACGGGCCAGGTCGCCCACCTCGACATCCCCGCCGTCACCTGGGAGGTCGCCGCGAGGCAGCTGGTGCGCCGTCTGAGCGGGGTGCTCCCGTCCGACGTCCGCGTCTACGGTGCCACCGAGGTACCCGCGCAGTTCGACGCCCGCTTCAGCGCGCTCTGGCGACGCTACGAGTACCGAATCTGCGATCGCGAGGGCGGCGCGGAACCCCTGCGCCGTCAGCAGGTGCTGAACTGGCATCCGGCACTGGACGCCGCCGCCATGGCCGCCGCGGCGAGACAGCTGGTAGGCCTGCACGACTTTGCTGCTTTCTGCCGCCGCCGAGACAACGCCACCACCATCCGCGCACTCGAACGGTTCGACGTGCAGCGGGAGCAGCATGAGATCGTCTGCACGCTGCAGGCCGACGCGTTCTGCCATTCGATGGTCCGCTCGCTGGTTGGTGCGGTCCTCGCAGTCGGCGACGGGCGCCGCCCTGTCGGGTGGGTTGCGACGAAGCTCGACCAGCCAAGCCGTGCCGAGGACGTCCGCGTGGCTGCAGCCTGCGGGCTCACCTTGACGAAGGTGGCCTACCCGCCGGATGACCAGCTGGCAGCCCGGGCGGCGCAGACCCGCGAGGTGCGGCTACTGCCGCCGCGTCCTCGCTGACGCGATGGGCGGCGCGAGGTCTATTCCGCGGCCACCACCGCCATGACCAGGCGGTAGCAACGGGCCGTCATGTCATCGGCTGACTCGGCGGGATGGTCCAGCCACCACAGGACGAGCGAGTTCACCAACCCCATCCAGACGGCCGTCAACGCGGACGCGTCGAGCGCGTCATCGCGCCCGCGGGCGCGCAGGAAACGCTCTGAGCCACTGGACGCCAAAGCCGCCGTTCGCGCCTGGTACTCCCGCGCTGCATCGGCGATGGGTCCGGCGGTGGGCATCGTGGTGTCGTACAGCAATTGCCACGCGCTGCGTTGCGGCTCCAAGGCCTCGAAGACCGCCTGCAGTGCGTAGACGCGGGACGCAACGCTGTCGTCCACGCGCAACTCGGCGACCTCCAGGCGCTCGAGCAGACCACCGGCGACGTGGTTCAGGCAGGTCAGGTACAAACCGTCCTTCGACCCGAAGTACTGGTAGATGAGCGGCTTCGAGATGCCCGCACGGGCGGCGATGTCCACCATCGACGCGCCGGCGTACGAACTCGCGGCGAACTCGTCCACGGCGACCGCGACGATCTGCTGCTCACGTTCGGCACGGGGCACGCCCTTGGTGCCGACGAGTGCAGCGCTGGACATGGCGTCGATATTACCCTACGGTAAGTGACCAAACGGTAACTATCCAATGGGTAAGTTCGGAGTGGGAGATGTCGTTCGCTGCTTCGCTACGCGATCCAATCGTCTTCGCCATCCCGGCGTTCACCGCATTCATGGCGCTTGAGATGTTGTCGCTGCGGTTCCTCGAGCCCGACGAGGCCGAGAAGTACGTCGGCTACGAGGGCAAGGACACCCGGACGAACCTCCTCATGGGACTCGGGTCGCTCGTCGTGAACGGCGGGGCCAGGGTCGCGGCGTTGCTCGGCTATGCGGCTCTCTACACACTCACGCCACTGCGCCTGGATGCCCACCGTTGGTACACCTGGGTGTTCGCGCTGCTCGTCGTCGACGTCATTTGGTACAGCTACCACCGCGCCTCTCACCGCGTGCGGCTGATGTGGGCCGCGCACCAGGCCCATCACAACAGCCAGCGCTTCAACTACTCGACCGCGGTACGGCAAAAGTGGAACCCGTGGTTCGAACTACTCTTCTGGGTCCCCCTACCGCTGCTAGGCCTGCCGCCTTGGATGATCTTCACCTCCTTCTCGGTGAACCTGCTGTTCCAATTCCTGGTGCACACCGAACGGATCGACCGGCTACCGCAGTGGGTTGAATTCATCTTCAACACACCCTCGCACCACCGCGTTCACCATGCGAGTGACCCGGAATACCTGGACAAGAACTACGCCGGGATCCTCATCATCTGGGACCGGATGTTCGGCACCTACGCGCACGAGACGCACCGCCCCACCTACGGCCTGACCCGCAACATCGACAGCCACAACCCCTTCCGGCTGCAGTACTACGAATACGCGGCCATCGCGCGCGACGTCCGCGGCACGCGTGACTGGCGCGAGCGGCTCGGGTATGTCTTCGCCCCGCCCGGTTGGCACCCGCGACGTACGACGGCGCTCACCCGATCGAGCGAGACCGGCGCGGCGACGTTCAGCCGATAAAGGCGAGGTTGCCCCGACCGCACCAGTCGAGCATGGCCGGCCACGGCCCGAACCCGCTGTCGGTGTTGAGGTGTCGGCCGCCGGCAATGATCGTCGTGGGCATCTTGAGCGGGCGCCCAAACGCCTCAGCAATGCCCTCGGGTGTGTACGGGTCGTCGTCGCTGCCAACCAACACCGTGCCGTCCGCGCCGCGGCGGACCACGTCAATGTCGAGTGGCACCGGGAAGAAACTCGTTAGCTCGGGCAGGTGCGTAGCCGGTGAGACCGGCGCGACCAGCGCCACCCGCGCGGGTCTCGGCGTGTCCCCGCGGGCCGCGACATGGTGAAGCCACAGCACCGCGCCAAGCGAGTGTGCGACGACGTCGAAGCTGTCTTCGGTGAGGCCCTGCAGCGTGGTGCCGAGGGCCACCAGCCAGGCTGCCAAGACCGGCGCGTCCATATCCGGAAGCTCGGGGTAGCGCACCTCCCGCCCGGCCTCGCGCAACTGGTCGGCCAGCCACGTCTGCCAGTGGTCCGGCCCCGAGCCCTGCCAGCCGTGCAGGATCACGGTCGGGACCGTGCGGGTCGGGCGACGTGGCATGGGTGCAGCCTATTCGCCCGATCGCGACTACCTGATGAGGCCGATCACGAC
>JALYIS010000219.1 GCA_030775705.1 Actinomycetota bacterium | reverse complement strand
GCTCCTCCTGGACCCAGCTCAGCTGCGCGTCCGGAAAGCGCGAGAGCTCGCGGCGTAGTTCGTCGACCGGTAGCGGGTACTGCTGTTCCACCCGCACGATGGCGATGTCGGCCCGTTCTTGCTCCTGGCGGGCCGCAGCGAGGTCGTAGTAGACCTTTCCACTACACAACAACACCCGGCGCACAGTCGACGGGTCAGCCGACTGATCACCGATCACGGGCTGAAAACCACCCGTGACGAAGTCGTCGACAGCACTCACCGCGGACTTCAGGCGAAGCAGAGACTTCGGCGTGAACGCGATCAGCGGCCGGCGCACGGGGGACAGGCCCTGACGACGCAGCAGGTGGAAGTAGTTGGCCGGCGAGGAACACATGGCCACCGTCATGTTGTTCTCCGCGCACAGCTGAAGGAAACGCTCCGGCCGCCCGGTGGAGTGGTCCGGACCCTGACCCTCATAGCCGTGTGGAAGTAGCAGCGTCACCGCCGAACGTTGTCCCCACTTGGCCTCGCCTGAGCTGATGAACTCGTCGATGATCGTCTGCGCCCCGTCGGCGAAGTCGCCGAACTGCGCCTCCCAGCACACCAGCGCGTCCTCCCGGGTCACGGAATACCCGTACTCGAAGCCCATCGCGGCGTACTCGCTCAATAGCGAGTCGTACATCCAGAACGGCGCCTGGTCCTCGGACAGGTAGCGCAGGGGCGTGTACTCGGCGCCGGTGTTCCTGTCGATGAGCGTCGCGTGCCGCTGGGTGAAGGTGCCGCGCCGTGAATCCTGTCCGGCCAGGCGGACCGCGCAACCCTGCATCACCAGCGAGCCGAAGGCGAACAGCTCCGCGGTAGCCCAGTCGACATTGCCCCCGCTGGCCATGGCGACTCGGCGGTCGATCTGTGGCTTGAGGCGCGGATGCACCGTGAACCCTTCCGGAGGGTTCGCGTACGCCTCGGCGATCCGCTTGACGATCTCGACGGGAATCGCGGTCGTCACGTGCAGTGCCGGGCTCACGTGTTCGATCTCAGGCTCGGGCGCCGACTCGCCCGAGGCGTGCCGGGTCTCGACGAACACCTTCTCCAATTGAGCCTGGAAGTCCTTGAGCGCGGCTTCGGCGTCTTCGAGGGTGATGTCCCCGCGCCCGACCAACGCCTCCGTGTAGGCCTTTCGCACGCTGCGCTTGCCGTCGATGATGTCGTACATCAGCGGCTGCGTGAAGGACGGGTTGTCGGCCTCGTTGTGCCCGCGGCGCCGGTAACAGACCATGTCGATGACGACGTCCTTCTTGAACTCGCGGCGGTACTCGACCGCGAGCTTGGCGACGCGCACGCAGGCCTCAGGATCGTCCCCGTTCACGTGGAAGATCGGGGCGGCGATCATCCTGGCGATGTCGGTGCAGTACAGCGACGAACGCGAGGCCGACGGCGAGGTGGTGAAACCGACCTGGTTGTTGACCACGACATGGACGGTGCCGCCGGTGCGATATCCGCGCAGTTGTGACAGGTTCAGTGTCTCGGCGACGACGCCTTGGCCGGCGAAGGCCGCGTCACCGTGCATCAACACCGGCAGCACGGTGAACCCGGCCTCACCCTTGTTCAGCATGTCCTGTTTGGCCCTGACGATCCCCTCGAGCACCGGATCGACCGCCTCCAGGTGGGAGGGGTTCGCGGTCAGTGTGACCGCGATCTGCGTGCCGCTCGGCGCCCGGAAATGCCCCTCGGCACCCAGGTGATACTTGACGTCGCCCGATCCCTGCGCGGTACCGGGGTCGATGTTGCCCTCGAACTCGTTGAAGATCTTGGCGTAAGGCTTGCCGACGATGTTGGCGAGGACGTTGAGCCGGCCACGGTGCGGCATGCCGATGACAACCTCGTCGAGGTCCTCGTCGGACGCCTCGGACAGGACCGCGTCGAGCAGTGCGATCACGGCTTCGGCACCCTCGAGGCTGAACCGCTTCTGGCCGACGTACTTCGTCTGTAGGAAGGTCTCGAACGCCTCGGCGACGTTGAGGCGCCCGAGGATGTGCAGCTGCTGCTCACGCGAGGGCGCGTCGTTCTTGATCTCGATGCGCTTCTGCAGCCACTGGCGCTGGTCTGGGTCTGTGATGTGCATGTACTCCACACCGACCCGGCGGCAGTACGCGTCGCGCAGCACGCCCAGGATCTCGCGCAACTTCATCAGCTTCGAGCCGGCGAAGCCGTCCACCGGGAATTCGCGATCGAGGTCCCACAGAGTGAGCCCGTGCCTGGTGATGTCGAGGTCGGGGTGAGTCCGCACGGTGAACTCGAGCGGGTCCGTGTCGGCCATCAAATGACCGTTGCTTCGGTACGCGTTGATCAGCTCGATGACCCGCGCTGCCTTGTCGATCTGACCTTCGTGGCTGAATTCGCGATCGACCAGCCAGCGCACCGGCTCGTAAGGGATACGCAGTGCCGCGAAGATCTCGTCGTAGAAGTCGTCAGCCAGCAGCAACTGGTGAATGCGGCGCAGGAATTCTCCTGACTGCGCGCCTTGGATGATGCGGTGGTCGTAGGTGGAGGTCAGCGTCATGATCTTGCTGATGGCGGCCTCGGTGAGCTGCTCCTCGCTCATGCCGCTGAACTCCGCCGGGTACTCCATGGCACCGACTCCGACGATGGTCCCCTGTCCGGCCATCAGGCGCGGAACCGAGTGATTGGTACCGATCGTGCCCGGGTTGGTGAGGCTGATCGTGGTGCCTGCGAAGTCGTCGGCAGTGAGCTTGGCAGCGCGGGCGCGCCTGATGATGTCCTCGTACGCGCCCCAGAACGCCGCGAAGTCCATCGTCTCGGCGGCCTTGATATTGGCCACGACCAGAGACCGCGAATCGTCCTTGCCGACCAGATCGATGGCGATGCCGAAGTTGACGTGCTCGGGCGTGACGACGGACGGCTTCTGATCGATCTCGGCGAAGTAGTTGTTCATCTGGGGGTACTCGCCCAGAGCACGGACGACGGCAAAGCCGACGAGGTGAGTAAAGCTGATCTTGCCACCTCGAGAACGCCGCAGGTGATTGTTGATCACGACACGGTTGTCCGCGAGGAGCTTGGCCGGTACCGCGCGCACACTCGTGGCGGTAGGCACGGTCAGGGAGAGTTCCATGTTCGTGACGACTCGTGAGGCCGCTCCGCGAAGCTGGCTGGTGGTCGCGCCCGCAGCCGGCGGGGTCGTGCGCTGCGGCCCTGCTGACGCGGGCGAAGGTGACGCGGGCACTGCTGGCGCGGGCGCGGGTGGCTCGGG
>JALYIS010000218.1 GCA_030775705.1 Actinomycetota bacterium | reverse complement strand
GCTCTGTCGCTACGCCGGCGATCTCGTCGTCCCGGCCGCGGTTGCGGCCGAGTGCGCCCTGCTCAAGGCGCTGGCGGCGCAGTACGTGATGCTGCGCCCGGGCTCGATCGAACGACAGACGCGCGAGCGGCAGCTGATCGTAGAGCTGGTGGAGCTGGTCGCCGCAGCGGCGCCCGAGGTCCTGGACCGCGCCCTCGTCCCCGCCTGGGAGGCCGCGGGGTCCGACGCAGACCGGCTGCGCGTCGTCATCGATCAGGTCGCTCAGCTCACCGACACCTCGGCGGTGGCGTGGCATTCGAGGCTCGTTTCGGCGCGCTGAGGGCCAAGCGTCCGCGCGCTGAGGGCCAAGTGTCCGCGCGTTGAGCGCCTAGTGTCCGCGCGTTGAGCGCCTAGTGTCCAAGTGCTGAGCGCGCCCAGTGCCGCGGCTAGACTCACGTCGTGACAGGGCGCATCAGGGACGAGGACATCGCGCTCGTCCGTGACAAGGCACCCATCGCCGACATCATCGGTGAGCATGTGCAGCTGCGTAATGCGGGCGGCGGCAACCTGAAGGGCATCTGCCCCTTCCACGACGAGAAGTCCCCGTCACTGTCGGTCAGCCCGGCCCGAAACCTGTACCACTGCTTCGGCTGCGGCGCCGGTGGCGACGTGATCAAGTTCGTCCAGGAGATCGAGCACCTCAGCTTCAGTGAAGCGGTCGAGCGGCTGGCGTCCGCCGCCAACATCTCGCTGCGCTATGTCGAGGGTGGGGCTGCCCCGACGCGCAATCACGGACAGCGCGCGCGGCTGCTGGAGGCCCATGCCCTCGCGGCCGCGTTCTACGCGGAGCAGCTACGCAAACCCGAGGGCCAAGCCGCTCGGGAGTTCCTCGCCGGGCGAGGCTTCGACGAAGCCGCCGCGACCCAGTTCGGCTGTGGATACGCCCCGGCCGGGTGGGACCTGCTCAGCAAGCACCTGCTGGCGAAGGGATTCAGCGCGGCTGAGCTGACCCTCGGCGGACTCTCGCGCGAGTCCGGACGCGGCTCGCTGATCGACCGGTTCAACCGCCGGTTGCTCTGGCCCATCCGAGATGTCGGGGGCGAGGTCGTCGGGTTCGGCGCCCGGCGCATCTATGACGACGACAAGATCGAGGCGAAATACCTCAATACTCCCGAGACCCCGATCTACAAGAAGAGCCATCTGCTCTACGGCGTGGATCTGGCCAAGAAGGAGATCGCCCGCAAGCACCAGGCCGTGATCGTCGAGGGCTACACCGACGTGATGGCGTGCCACCTGTCCGGCGTGACGACGGCGGTCGCGACCTGCGGCACGGCCTTCGGCTCGGACCATGTGGCGGTGGTCCGGCGCCTGCTGATGGACTCCGACGCCTTCACCGGAGAGGTGATCTTCACCTTCGATGGCGACGCTGCCGGGATGAAGGCCGCCGAGCGGGCGTTCGGCGACGATCAGAAGTTCATGTCGCAGACGTTCGTCGCGATCGAACCGACCGGCATGGACCCCTGCGACCTGAGGTTGAAATCGGGCGACACGGCCGTGCTGGAGCTCGTCGCGCGGCGTATCCCGCTGGTGGAGTTCGTCCTGCGGTCGACGGTGGGCAGGCAGAATCTGGACACCGCTGAGGGCCGGTCTGCCGCGCTCGACCGCAGCATCCCCCTGGTCGCCCAGATCAAGGACCACTCGCTGCGCGACGAGTACGCACGGCGACTGGCAGGGCTCGTCGGGGTGGACGACCCGATGCGGGTGGTGGCTCGGGTACGTGGGCTGGTGAGGTCGGGAGGCCAGCGCGGGGCGCTGTCGACCGAGCGTCCGGCGGAGGGGCCGGCGGCACCGAGCAAGATCGACGAGGCGGTCGTCTCGATCGAGCGCGAGGTACTCAAGGTCGCGCTCCAACTGCCGGCGATGGCGGGCCCCCAGTTCGACGCGCTCTCCGAGGAGGCGTTCCTACTGCCGGTGCATCGATCGCTTCGCGGTGCGATCGCTGCCGCTGGCGGCACCGCCGCCGCGGTGACCGGTCCGCTGTGGACGTCGAAGGTGGCCGAGCACCTGCCCGACGAATCGCTGCGCAGCGGTATGCACGCCCTGAGTGTCGAACCGCTGCACGCCGGCGTGGACGCCCAGGACCGGTATGCCGACGCCGTGCTGGCGCGCCTGCAGGAGATCGTGGCCGCCCGACAGATAGTCACCTTGAAGTCCAAGCTGCAACGGATCAACCCGCTGGAGCAGGCCGAGGAGCACGCGAGGTTGTTCGGGCAGCTAATCTCGCTGGAAAGTCATCGCCGGATGCTGCGCGAGCGTGCTATCGGGGGCCAGTGATGGCGCTGTTCACCCGGCGTGAGGCGCCCCCGGCCGACGTCGTCGCCTACCTCGATCGAGGTGAACGCGCGCTGGCCTGGGCGGACGTGGACGACGGCACGGTGGTGGTTGCAACGCCGCGCGGCCTCTGGTGGCCGGACGACGGCGACGGCCACCACCTGATCGGGTGGCAGTTCGTGGACAGGGCCGTGTGGCGAGAGGACGTGCTGACCATCACCGCGGCTGAGGTCCTCGACGATGTCCTGCTCGTCGACCTTCCCCCGGTCGCCGCGCGACTAGTCAAAGCGCGCGATCTGCCGTCGGTGGTGCGCAAGCGGGTGGAGGCGAATGTGGTCCGGTCGCAGGTGCGGCCGCTACCAGGGGGAGCGGGACGGTTCGTTGGCCGCCGCACCCCTGGGCGTGACGGCGTGTCGTGGTGGGTGCGGCTTGAGCCTGGTACCGCAGACAACCCGGTCGTGCGGGATCAGATCGACGTGGTGCTCGCCGAACTACGGTCCCAGTGGACAGCCGACCCTGAGAGCGCGGACTAGCCGAACGTCAGCGGTGGTGCCCGTTCGCACCGGTGACGTGCTGGCCGGCAGTCGCCGCACCGCCGTGTAGCCCCGTGGCTGCACCGCCGTGAAGTTTGTTCACCAGCGACTCGCGAGCCCGCTGCGCAATCCCGTCGATCTGGGCCTGCAGCACGCCTGCGGTCGTCTGGACCGTCTGGCTGCCCGCCAGTCGGCGTGCACGGGCGACGATGAGCTCGTAGCGTTCGTGCCCGGCTTTGGCGCCCAGGACGTAGCCCACGCCTGCGCCGATCAGAAGCGACAGCTTCATCGTGAGTCCCATCCCATAGGTCTTTGCACCAGCGTAACCCGGACGCGTCCCCGCGTCAGAGTGGGATAAACTTGCGCGGCTGCACGGCGGCGCGCCGGGCGGTTGCCGATCCCCCATAGCTCAATTGGCAGAGCATTCGACTGTTAATCGAAGGGTTTCTGGTTCGAGTCCAGATGGGGGAGCAAGTACGCGGTCTCTAGCCTTCTGGGGACGGAGATCAGCAGGCGCGATGGCACTCTGGTTGGAATGCCCGGTGTTCGTGATCAAACAATTCCGCGGGCCGCTCGGGACGCTGAGGTATACGCGCATACGAAGGATTTGATCCTCCACTGCTGCGGCTCAAACCTGAATTCCGCGGCGACGTGGAAGTGGCGAAAACCCTCCACGTGCTCCTGTGCGAAGCCCTCTGACGTTGTGCCCCGACCGCACTGCCAGATCCTCTCCCTGACCCACTTCGAGGGGTGGAGTGATTTCCGCATCGCGACCGCAGGATCCTGTGCCGGGGTTGTGTTAGTCGGCAGGTCTGGGTTGCGTGCGGCGTAGGCGCCCGCCTGGTGAGTAACACGTTCAGGATGCCGACCGGCAGAATCAGCTGAAGACGGTGGTCAGCCACGGCTCCCGAACCTGGTTGCGCCGGAGCCCGGGACGAATCGGCCGCGGGCGATGCTGAGCCAACCGTCCAACCAGCGGGCCGGGGTACTCGCCGGGCTGTGCACCGCCGCGTGTCGACGACGCTCGAAAACTGGACAGTAGCGACGCTTGAAAAGTGAACACTCGACGATTGGAGAGTGATCACTTTGGAGGACTGGGCGTTGATCCGCAGGCTTGTGGCGGAGGGTGTCCCGAAGGCCCGGGTTGCGCAGCGGCTGGGGGTCTCGCGCACGACGGTGGTGAAGGCGGTGTCCTCGGATGCGCCGCCGAGATATGAGCGGCGAGCTGTGCCGACGAGCTTCTCCCCGTTCGAGGCTCGGGTCCGGGCGTTGCTGGAAGACGATGCGGATCTGCCGGCGACGGTGATCGCTGAACGTGTCGGGTGGACGGGCTCGATCTCGTGGTTCCGAGAGAACGTGAAGCAGCTGCGGCCCGAGCACCGCAAGATCGATCCAGCCGATCGGCTGGTCTGGGAGCCGGGCGATGCGGCGCAGTGTGATCTGTGGTTCCCGCCGCGCAAGATCCCGCTCGAGGACGGCACCGCCAAGTTGCTGCCGGTGCTGGTGATCACCGCGGCGCACTCGAGGTTCATCACGGGCCGCATGATCCCGACCCGCAAGACCGAGGACTTGCTGCTCGGTTCGTGGGAGCTGATTGCTCAGCTCGGGCGGGTGCCACGACGATTGATCTGGGACAACGAACCCGGCATCGGTCGAGGCCAGCGCAGGGCTGAGGGTGTCGCGTCGTTCATGGGGACCCTCGCGACCCGGCTGGTGTTGCTGCCGCCCAAGGATCCCGAATCGAAGGGCATCGTCGAGCGCCGCAACGGCTGGTTCGAGACGTCGTTCATGCCCGGCCGGTCCTTCACCTCACCGATGGATTTCAACGACCAGTTCGCCGACTGGCTGGCCCGGGCGAACCGTCGCGAGGTTCGCACCATCCGTGCGGCACCCGTCGACCGGCTCGATGCCGATCGGGCTGCGATGTTGGCGTTGCCGCCGGTGGTGCTGCATCTGGGCTGGCGCAACCGGGTGCGTCTGGGCCGCGACTACTACGTCCGTCTGGACACCAACGACTACTCCGTCGACCCGAACATGATCGGCCGGCTCGTCGATGTCAGCGCCGACCTCGATCGCGTGAGGGTCCGCGCCGACGGACGCGTGATCGCCGACCACCGCAGGGTCTGGGCGCGCGGACAGACCATCACCGACCCCGTCCATGTCGAGACCGCCGCCCGGCTGCGCAAACAGTTCCAGCAACCCCGCACCGCGCCTGCACCGATTGACGACCTGGCCCGAGACCTCGCCGACTACGACCGAGCCTTCGGTCTGGCCGATGGGTCGAGCTGATGGCCGCCGCGAAGAGCAGCGACGCGATCAAACAGATCACCTATCTGGCGACCGCGTTGAAAGCACCCCGGATCACCGAAGCCGCCACACGACTGGCCAACCAAGCCCGCGACGCGAACTGGACGCATGAGGACTACCTCGCTGCCGTCTTGGAACGCGAGGTCAGCGCCCGCAACGCCTCCGGCGCCGAGCTGCGGATCCGTGCTGCCGGGTTCCCCGCCCGCAAGACTTTGGAGGACTTCGACTTCGATGCCCAACCCGCCATCCGACAGCAGATCGGATCACTGGCCTCGGGCGGGTTCTTGAGCGAGGCCCGCAACGTCGTCCTGCTCGGCCCACCCGGCACCGGCAAAACACACCTCGCCACCGCGCTCGGCGTCGTTGCCGCCCGCCACGGACAGCGGGTGCTGTTCGCGACCGCAACCGACTGGGTCACCCGCCTGGCCGACGCCCACCGCTCCGGACGACTGCCAGAGGAACTGGCGAAGCTGCGCCGCTACGGGCTGATCATCGTCGACGAGGTCGGCTACCTGCCCTTCGAACAAGACGCCGCGAATCTGTTCTTCCAGCTCGTCAGCTCCCGCTACGAACACGCCTCACTGGTGCTCACCAGCAACCTGCCGTTCTCCGGCTGGGCCGGCGTCTTCGGAGACCAAGCCGTCGCCGCAGCCATGATCGACCGCATCGTCCACCACGCCGACGTCCTCGCCCTCAAAGGCGCCAGCTACCGCCTCCGGGGCCGAGGAATCGACAGCCTTCCAAGCATCAGAACGACCACCGAAACCGAGAACTAGACTGCCCGCAACCGTTCACTTTTCAGGCGTCGAAACCGTTCAACATTCGAGCGCCGTCGACACCGCGATCGCTACCTGGTCGATTCTTGTCCTCAGGCCGGTTCGTCATGTGACCCCTATTCACCGCGATCGTGCCTATCCGTGTGGCGCAAGGCGACGTCGAACAGGTGTCAACCAAGCCGGACAACGTCATCGTCGCCGCGTGGATCTGATCGAGCCTGTTTGCGAGGCTGTGCGAGGGTCAAGCCTGACGACGGCAGGTTCGCCACTGCGCCAAAGCATCGACTGTCGACCCCGGCGCACGCTGGCGCCTGCGTGGCTCACAAAGGCGGAACGAGCCGAGGACCCGGACCCAATCCGAATTCTCCGACGATCACTTGCGCTGCGGCCGCGAGGGAAATGCCTGCTTCTGTCGCGCGCCTTCGCACCTCGGCTGGCGCAGCCTCGCGCGCGCATCCGCCTGCAATGAGGACGCCTGTGGCTTGGTCTAACAAGCTGAACACAACCCAGTTCATCGTCTATGTCCGCTTGTGCCTTGGGTAGCTGCTGCATGCCTTTGCCCCATTGAGATGGGCGCGACTGGGCGTTCAGCACTCGACCCGTGACACGGGGCGATGTCGACGGGATCTAGTCCCGCAGCGGCGGGATTCGGCTCCGCGGATTTAAAGGCCTCATCGAGTTTCGATCGACATGGTCGCCGCGATCCTGTGCACGACACTGTGGTACTCCGGAGAACGAACCCGAGGCGTCAGCTCGCTTGTACCAAGAACCGGTCCGCGAGTCGCGGCGTCCGGGGACCGACCTTGCATGTGCGGATCGGGTGCCTCACTCGAAGGTCGACGGATTTCATCCTACGTCACACGCACAAGTGCCCGGGGGCGCAGCAATCACGACGGAGGTCTGCCGTGCCTAGGCGCGGCGCGGGGGAACTTGCAGATGTTGTCGCGGCGCCCGAATCGCCGCAGGGATCAACTCCGACTGTTCAGGCGTCGCCTGTGGCCCCGACCGGGTCAGTTGCGGCAGGCAGTACTGGTGCGCCGACCGGTTTCTTCGCCCGGTTGCTCGAGACCGCTGTGGCGTGTTCTCGGAGGTCGACGCACAGGACGTCATCGCTTTTGAATGCCACCCAGCGAAGCGTTTCGGCGGGGTGGATGTCGTAGAAGTGGAGGAACGCCATCGCGGAGATGACGAACGGCCCGTTGTCGTTGCCGGTCGAGGAGCGCAGGGGGTAGGCATGATCGGCTCGGGGGCTGATGGGGCGCAGCCCGACCGTGTGTTCGTCCTGGTCGTAGAGCAGCTCGACTGCGGCCGGGCAGCCGAGCATGACCTGAGCTGCCTTGTTCAGTGACATCGTTCCGCGGGTCTGCACAGTGATGGTGGGTTCGCGCTTGAGCGGGACCAGGCCCTTGCGGAAGGTCTGAAAATTAGCCATGGATGTCACCCATCGCAGACGCAAGGGCCCTACGTCCGCCGGTCGCTCGTCCGAACGCTAGTCATTTTCTCCGGTCATCTTATGTTCGAGTCGTGTTGGCGGGTCGGTTCCGCCCGCCGCCGGCAAGGTTCCCCGTCCGGAACCCAACCGTGCGTCTCCCTGAAAACCGTGCCTCCGAGACAGCTTCCGGGCAGGCTTCGGGCACCGGATGGCGCGAGGCGGCCTAGACATCTTGCTAACCAGGTTTCGTTGGAAACTCAGCCATGCGGACAAACCAGGCCTAGCGTCGCCAGAGACGGCCCATGAGGTGGGGGGCCGCATTCTCCGAGTGACCGGGATGGTTCGTATGACTCTGGATGACCGAGGATTTAGCGAGTTGATGAGCGAATCGCAGGACTTGCACGTCGACGCGATCAAGCAGATCAGGCAGACGTTGCCCGATCTGGTCGAGATCCGGGAAGAGCGCCGGGGTCAGGAAGTCGACGCTGACGAGATCGAGCACTTCAACCTCGGCCGGCGGCAGGTGCTAGCGCGGTTGGGCTATGGGACGGCCACGGTTGGTCTGCTCAGTGGAGGGTTCGGCGCCATGTTCGCCGGTCTCCTCGCTTCGCCTGCGTATGCGGACACGCCGTTGGATATTCAGGTGCTGCAGACGGCGTCGTCGCTGGAGCGGCTCGCGGTGAACACCTACGCCACGGCGCTGACGTTGCCGTTCATCTCCGGCGGCAACGCGGTGGTGAAGAAGTTCGCGCAGACCACGATGCAGCAACACAATGAGCATCGGATGGCGTTTCAGGCGCAGACCCTTGCGCTTGGCGGGAAGTCGCAGGACCAGCCGAATCCGAAGTTCCAGGCGGTGGTCACCGCTGCGGCCCCCGGGCTGAAGGCTCCGGCGGATGTAGTGAAGTTGGCTGCGAGCTTGGAGACGGTGGCGACCGACAGCTACCTGGTGAATCTCACTCTGCTCACGGATATGAAATCTAAGCAGATCATGGGCAGTGTGATGGGTGTGGAGTGCCAGCACTTGGCGACCCTGCGAGCTGTCGGAGCGTTGCTCGCCGGTGGCGCCCCGCAATTGATCAAGATTCCCCTTGGCGCGGATCTGGGCAAGCTTCCCGCCGCGGCGGGAAGCGTCGCGTTCCCGAACGCGCTCGAAACACCAGATCCTGCCCTGCTTGCCGACCCCTCCTCCGGAGCTGTGAAATGACCCGCATAGACGACAGGATCGCCAACACCGGCCAAGCCGATGACGACTTGACCCGGATCGGGGAGAAGCTGTCCACCCCCGCCGCGGTCAGCCGGCGTCGGGTGTTGATCGGCGGCGGTGTGGCCGCGATGACAGCGGCGCTCGCGGCGTGCACTAGCAGCAAGACGTCTACCGCGACAAGCGGGACGCCCGCCGCCACCGACACTAGCCCGTCGACTGCGCCGAGCAGCACGAGCGGCGGCAGCGGGGACATCGCCGTGGCCACCCTGGCCGCTGGACTGGAGGTGCTCGCGGTCGCCACCTACAAGGCGGCACTCGACGCCGCCGTCGCCGGGAAGCTCGGCACCGTCCCGCCCGCGGTCGCGCAATTCGTCAAGACCGCCATGGCTCAGCACCAAACCCACCTCGACGCCTTGAACAAGGTCATCACCACCAATGGTCAGCCCATGGTGACTGCCCCGAACGCCACCCTCAAACCGGTGGTCGACAGTGCGTTCGCCAAGGTGACCGACGCAGCAGGGGCCGCCGGCCTCGCATTGATGCTCGAGGAGATCGCTGCCCAGACCTACCTCAAGGCGATCCCAACCCTCACCCAGAAGGCGTCGATCATGCTCGCCGGTCAGATCTACATCATCGACCAGCAGCATCAGGCGATCCTGCTCTTCGCCCTGGGCATGTACCCGGTCCCGGTCACCTTCGTCCAGACCGACAAAGCCGTCGCCAGCTGAGCTGGTCCGTCGGGCAGTCCTAAGGCGGACGCCAACCGAGACAGAACCAGGCCACGCCGGGTCGGCCCTAACACTTCGCTTCGGCACAAGACTGGAACATCAGCCTTAACCGGCCTGGTTCGAAAGGGGTCGAACGCACCGCCCACC
>JALYIS010000217.1 GCA_030775705.1 Actinomycetota bacterium | reverse complement strand
GCCCCCACCTGACCCCAACCAGCCAGCCTCACCACCGGCCAACACCAGCGCCACGCCCAGCCAGCTAGCACCAGCCAGCTAGCACCAGCCAGCTAGGCCCACAGCGGGTCAATCGCGGCGACGAGCTGCCTGCCCACGTCCCCCAGGACGTGACGACCCCCGTCCACAACGAGCCGGCCGTCAACCACAACCGAGTGGATGTCAGGCGCGCCGGCGGTAAACACCACCTGGTCTGGCTCGCTGCCCGCGGTGCGCACGGAGTCGAGCCGAAGCGTCGTTAGATCCGCGCGCGCGCCAACGGTGATCGATCCCGCGTCGTGCCACCCCAGACTGCGCTGGCCGTTCCGGGTCAGAGCCGTGAGCAAATCGGTTGGTGTGAATCGGCCGCGGACACCGGTCGAGAGGCGCTCGTCCATCTCCATGGCGCGGGCCTCCTCCAGCAGGTCGATCACCGCGTGCTGATCGCTCCCGAGCGTGATCGGCGCTCCCGCATCGCGAAGCTCGTGAGCCGGTCCGATGCCGTCGGCCAGGTCGCGCTCGGTCGTCGGGCACATGCTGATCGAGGTCCTACTTCCACCCAGCGTCTGAATATCAGCGGTGGTCAGGTGCGTCGCGTGGACTGCGGTGGTGTCCGCGCCCAGCACGCCGACCTCCGCCAGCAGCGCCGTCGGGGTCAGGCCATATACCTGGGCGCACTGCTCGTTCTCGGCGGCCTGCTCGGAGAGGTGGACGTGCAGAGGCCGACCCGACGCCGCGGCCACGACGATGGACAGCTGATCTCGCGGCACCGCCCGGATGGAGTGGATTGCGGCACCGACCTGAGCGTGGGGCGCCGGCTGGAGCTGCGACATGCGACGAGCCCACCCATCGGCGTCGCCGTCGCCGAAGCGCGCCTGCAACCGCCCCAACGGCAGCGATCCCTGCGGGCCGAGTCCGCCCGCGACGTAGCACGTGTCGAGCAGGGTGATCCGGATCCCGGCCGCCTTCGCCGCCTCGATCAGTGCCACGCCCATCGCATTCGGGTCCGAATATTGATGCCCGCCGGGCGCATGGTGCAGGTAGTGGAATTCACCCACCGCACAGACGCCGGCCAGGGCCATCTCGGCGTAGGTCGCCGTGGCCAGCCGGTAGTAGCTGTCCGGATCGAGGCGACCGGCGAGGGCATACATGCGTTCCCGCCAGGTCCAGAACGTGTCGCCGCCGTGGTGGGTGCGCCCCCGCAGGGCGCGATGGAACGCATGGCTGTGGGTGTTGGCGAAGCCGGGGAGGGTCAGGCCCGGAAGGTAGCGATCCGCCGGCGAGCGCTGGGCATTACTGTCTGCCGACGCGATCCGCCCGTCGCGCACCTCGATGCGCACCTGGCGCGCAGGCCCACCCGACAGCCAGGCGTGCTCGGCGAGATAGGCGTCCGTCACGACGCGTCGTCGCCGAGCAGGTCCGAGAGGACGTCGGTCAGCGCCGCTATCCCGGCCATGCAGTCGTCGCGCTCGGCAAACTCGGCCGGAGAGTGGCTGACCCCACTCGGATTGCGGACGAAGATCATTGCGCTCGGGACGCCGTGGTTGGCAAGGATCCCGGCATCGTGCCCGGCGCCGGTGGCTAGCACCGGGGCTCCGGTGAGGGTCTGGGAGAGCCGGCGGACGAGTCCACGATCGAACATCGTCTCATCCGTCCAGGACTCCTCGACGAGGGTCCCGCCGGCATCCGCCGTGAGCCTCGCGACCTCGTCCACGGCAGCCCGCACGGCGCACGCGTCGGCGCCGCGCGCATCGAGCCATGCGGTGACGTGCGCGGCGATCGCGTTCACGCCGTTGGGTTGCACGCGCACCTTGCCGCACGTCGTGAGCACGTCGTGCCGGACAGCCGCTTCCCGGGCGGCGAGGACCAGCCGCGCATAGGCGAGGATCGGATCCTGCCGGTCGACGAGCCGGGTGGTTCCGGCGTGATTGCCCTCGCCCGGCAGCTCCGCGCGGTAGCGACCGTGCGGCCAGATCGCACCCGCGACCGCGACGGGTGAGTCGTGCTCGACCAGCCCGCGACCTTGTTCCACGTGCAGCTCGACGAACACGCTCACGCGCCCGACGGCGCGCGGGTCGGCGCCGACGTCCACAGAACGCCCCGCTGCGCGCAGTGCCTCGGCCATCGTCAGGCCGTCCGCGTCACGCAGAGCAAGGGCTCGTTCCGGGCTCAACTGCCCAGTGAGGAGCCGGGAGCCCATGCACGCGATTCCGAATCTCGCTCCCTCCTCGTCACCGAAGTTGACGACGCCCAGGGCCCGCGACCCCGTGTGCCCCGAATCTCGCAAGGCGTCCACGGCCGCGAAGCCTGAGACGACCCCCAGCGGACCGTCGTAGGCGCCACCGTCGGGAACCGAGTCCAGGTGACTCCCCGTGACGATCCCCGGCCGCTCGTCGGGATCACCCCACCAGGCCCACTGGTTGCCGCACCGATCGAGGCTCACGTCCATGCCTCGCCTAGCGGCCTCGCCGGCGAACCACTCATGCAGCTGGGCATCGACTCGCGTCAACGCGTGCCGGCGGTATCCCCCGGTGCGCGGATCGCGACCGAGGCCGGCGAGGTCGGCCCACATGCCGTCGAAGCTCAAGCGACCCCCTCACGAATATTGCCCCGGGAGTGCGGTGCGTACCCCGGGCAGAGCAACGGCCCGGGACCATCATCCCGGGCCGCTGCCCCGTGGGTACCTCGCGGGCCGGCTAGCTGGTCTTGGCCAGGTCCGCGATCGTTGCCAGGTTGTACTTCTTCGCCGTCGCGGCGGTGACCACGATGGCGTCCTTGTCCTGTGCCTGGGACTGGTCGAGCACTGCGAGCTTGGCAGGCAGCGCCGTCTTCAGCGCGGCCAGCACGTCATCGGAGGACGCAGCGGTCGCGGTCTTGTCGAAGTACTGCAGCAGCACACCGCTGTACTCGGGGATGAGGTCGATCGATCCGTCCTTGAGGCCGGGGATGTAGGTCTCGCGGCTGCCGATGTTGAGCTTGGTGCTCACCGTCGCGCCGGCACCCTTGAGGGCCTCGGCGTAGATGTCGGCCAAGAGCACGTTCTCCTGAAAGTTGGCCGAACCGATGGTGAGCGACACGCCGGCGGCCGGCTTCGTGCTCGGCAGGCCGAGCGTGCCCAGCCACTGCTGCGCCACTGTGTCGGGGTCCTGCTTGTCACTGATCACCTTGACGTCGAGGCCGGTGAGCGTCGTCGTGTCGAGCTTGGATGAGATGAGATTGAGGACCTGGGACACCCCGGCGGTCGCCTTGGTCTTGTTGATCAGCGGCAGCACGTTTTGTGCGGTGTATAGGTTCTTCGGGTCACCCAGGACGACGAAGTTGTCGGCCTTGATCGAGGGGTCGGTGGTGAAGATGTCACCGGCGTCGATCTGCCCGTTCTTGAGCGCGTTGATGGTCAGCGGACCACCGGCGTCGAGGGTCTTGTAGGCGCCGAACGTGGCGCCGTAGACCTTGGTGAGTCCGGGTACCCCGTCGGTGCGGGTCTTGAATTCAGGCGCCCCGCCCAGGATCAGCTTGCTGGCGACGGTCGAACCACTTGACCCACTGGTGCTGCCCCCGGACGAGGACTTGCTGCTGCTGCACGCGGTTAGCGCGCAGCCGAGCAGTGCGGTGCCCGCAACGATCGCGAGGATTTTCGTCTTCATCAGATACTCCTTTGTCCTACATGGTGCTGCCTGACTTTGCCTGAATTCGGTGTGCGAGCCGACGCTCGCCTGTGTCACACAGCGGCGACCTCGGCTTCGACGAGCGCGCCGGTGCGCGCATCTGAGGTCGTCGACTTTTTCGAGAAGCGACCGGACACCCCGGGAGAGACCGCGTACCTGGCGACCGTCGAGAGGGCGAGGTCGGCAAGCAGCGCCAGAGCCGCCACCAGGACGGAACCGCCGGTCACCTGCGCGAAGTCGTGCTGGCCCAAGCCGTCGTACACGAAGCGCCCGAGGCCGCCGAGGCCTACGTAGGCGGCGACCGTCGCGGTGGCAATGACCTGCAGCACGGAGCTACGCAGGCCGGAGAAGATCAACGGCGCGGCGTTAGGCAGCTCGACCCTCACCAGCACCTGAACGCCGGTCATGCCCATGCCTCGCGCGGCATCGCGCACCGCGGGATCGACGTTCTGGACACCGGCGTAGACGTTGGCCAGCAGCGGAGGGATCGCGAGCAGGATCAGCACGATCTCGGTCGGGATGAAATACACCGCGTTTCCCCGGCCGTGGATGTGCGGTGAGAGCAAGACGTAAAACAGGATGAGCAGGCCAACAGTCGGCAGCGCACGCAGCCCGTTGACGATGGAGACCAGAAAGGTGCCCCGTCCGCGGTGCCCGATCAGCATCCCGAGGGGCAACGCGACCACCGCCGCGACACTAACGGCGACGGCCGAGTACTCGACATGGTTGATCAGCTGGGTGGGGATTCCCGGCGTGCCGAGTTGGTCGTGCCAGTTCGCGGAATCGGTGAGCCAGGTGACGGCGTTGCTCATCGGGCGGCCACCACCCTCCGCCAGGGGGTCAGCGCTCGGTTGACAAAGATGATCACGAGGTCGAAGACCAGGGCCAGCGCCACGCAGAGCACGATGCCCAGGGCAATCGGAGGGTAATAGGGGTTGCCGACCGACAGCTGGATCCCGGTCGTGAACAGTTGGCCGAGTTCCGGGACACCGATCGTCGCCGCGATCGCTACGAGGCTGACGTTCGACACGGTCGCAACGCGCAGGCCTGCGGCAATGACCGGGACCGCGATCGGCAGCTCGACCCTGAGCAGTCGCTGCATACGGGTGTGGCCCATGGCGGTCGCCGCCTGCGCGACCTCCTCCGGCACCGCCGCGAGCCCGTCGGCCACCACCCGCACAAGCAGCGCGACGGTGTAGATCGACAGTGCGGCCACGACGTTGACCGGATCAAGGATCTTGGTCCCAAGCAGGCTCGGCATCGCGACGAACAGTGCGAGGGACGGGATCGTGTAGAGCAAGCCAGTGAGAGACACCATCGGTGCGTAGGCCCACCGATACCTGCTCGCCAGCCAACCGAGCGGAAGCGCAACGGCGAACCCGATCAGTACCGGCAGTGCCGAAAGCCACGCGTGCGACCACAGCCAGCCCTCGACCTGTGCGCGATGCTGGTTGAAGTAGGTGAACAGGGCAAGCGGCGAGGAGCTCGGCTGGGCGAAGATCACGGCGCCGCCTCGGCGGCGGGAGTGGCTGCGTCCCCGGCGGGCTCTCCTCGCGGCTCGGGGAGTCGCTGCGCTGCAGCCGTCTGCTCGATGAGGCCGATCACTGCGGACGGGGTGACGGTGCCCAGGACGCGCCCGTCGCCGTCGACAACGACGCCGCGTCCGCTCGGCGACGACAGGGCCGAGTCGAGCGCCTCGCGCAGCGTGCCGTCGGCAGTGGCGATGGTGCCGCCGAGATTCAGCAGGTCCGGCGTCACCGTCCCGGTGAGTCCCTGCGGGGGCACGCCGGCCACCGCGAGCCAGCCGATGGGTGTGCCACCGTCGTCGATGACCAGGACCCATCCGTCCTCGGTGGTACCGACCGCGCCGTGCACGGGCGAACCGAGCCGCACGGTCGGCTCATCGCTCATCGGAATCTGGCCGGCCTTGGCGAACCCCAGGGCCCGGTAGCCACGGTCGCGCCCCACGAAAGCGGCGACGAACGAGTCAGCCGGCCGGGCCAGCAGCTGCGCCGGGGTGGCTAGCTGCGCCAACTGTCCGCCCACGCGCAGCACCGCAACCCGGTCCCCGAGCTTGATCGCCTCGTCGATGTCGTGCGTCACGAAGACGATCGTCTTGTGCAGCTCTTCCTGTAGCCGTAGGAACTCCTGTTGCAGCTGGGCCCGGACCACGGGGTCCACCGCGCTGAACGGCTCATCCATCAGCATCACGGGTGGGTCGGCCGCCAGAGCTCGGGCGACTCCGACGCGCTGCTGCTGGCCGCCGGACAGCTGTGCCGGATATCGCTTGGCGAACTCGGCGGGCAGGCCGACTCGTTCGAGCAACTCCAGGGCGTCGGCCCGCGCCTTCTTCCGGTCGCGCCCGAGCAGCAGCGGGACGGTCGCGACGTTGTCCAGCACCGTTCGGTGCGGGAACAGCCCGGCGTGCTGAATGACGTAACCGATGCCTCGACGCAGGTCAGTGGGAGACACCGTCGCGGCGTCGCGCTCGTCGATCAAGATCCTGCCGGCGGTGGGCTCGATCATTCGGTTGATCATGCGCAGACTGGTCGTCTTGCCACAGCCTGAAGGGCCGACGAAGACAGTGATCTGACCTGACTCGGCGACCAGACTCAGCTCGTCCACCGCGACCGTGCCATCGGGATACCGCTTGGAGACCGCGTCGAACCGGATCATTCGCCCGTCACCTCTCTCAGCGCCGTGGTGGCCGCACTTGCTGCCGACACGGCCGGGCTCACCGCCCGCATGGTCGACTCGACCGCCGAGGCCCCAAGCTGCATACCGATAGCCAACGCCTCGCTGCTGACAATGCAGCCGTAGGTCTGCATGGTGTGGTCGTCGATTCGATAGCTCGGACCGAGCACGCTGAGCGCACCGGCGATGCCGCCCGTGCGGCGGATCGGCGCGGCGATCGCGGTCACGTCGGGTTCCATCCGGTCCCGCTCAGCGACGTAGCCGACCTCCGGCACGGATCCTTCCAATGCCTGGCCGACCGCCAGATTCGCGAAAGGGGTGGATTGCCCCACCCAGCTCGTGTGCCGCACGGCGTGGGTCCCCTCCACCATCCCGATATAGATCGCGGTGTCGTTGGGCCCGGCGATGCTCAGGTACGTCGTCTCACCGGTCGCCGCGACGATCCGGTCCATCGCCGGTTGGGCCAGCCGCAGCAGGGACTGCCGCCCGACCGCGTAGGCGCCGAGCTGGACCAGGCGAGCGCCGGCGCTGAACGACCCGGCGCCGTCCCGCACGACGAACCCCGACGCCTCGAGCGTGCGCAGCAGCCGTAACGCGGTGCTGGCCGGCAGATGCACTCGGCGCGCGCATTCGGACAGGCTGATCGAGCCCTCGGTACATACCTCGGCGAGCAAACCGAGCGCACGGTCGACGGTGCGCGTCGAAGCTGCCGGCGAGAGCGACGTCATTTCCGTGCTGCCTTCATCGCAGTACTGCCTTCATTGCGTCGATTTCATTACGTAGCAGCCCATTGCCGTTCAGCGGTACGTTGGCACACTCTTAGCGTTTCCGGAAGTCAGCGCGATCATGTTCTGTGGATCGATACCGGTCCGTGACGAAGCGCGGCTGGACACCTCGACCCGGGCCGTGCCCCGTTCCGGGCCGCCGAGCATGGGAGGCGCAGTGATTTCGGTCGACGGAACGCGGCTCTGCGCCCGCGACATCGCGGTACTGGCTCGGCGCGCCGACTCGTTCGAGGTAACTCCGGCCGCCCTGGACCGCGTCCGGCGCTCCTACGAGTTCGGCGAGCGAACCGTCACCATGCGCCCGATCTACGGGCGCTCCACCGGTGTCGGTGCCAACCGCGACGTCACCATCGTTGACCCGGCAGCGCAGGCGGACGCGCTGATGCGCAGCCACGCCACCACCGCCGGCCCGGCGCGTAGCCGTGAACGGATCCGCGCCATGCTCGCGGTACGGCTGAACCAGCTGGCCGCCGGGGGTAGCGGGGTGTCGCTGGAAGTGTTCGACGCGCTCGAGACGATGCTCGCCCAGGACACCCTGCCCCCGGTGCGCGAGCTGGGCAGTATCGGCACGGGCGACCTGCCGGCGCTCGCGCTCACCGCCTTGGCGCTGGCCGGATTGGCCCCGACCGACCCGCCGGCCTCCACGTCGGTAGCGCTGGGGATCGGCGACGTACTCCCGTTGCTCAGCAGCAACGCGGCCACCATCGGCGATGCCGCGCTGGGGCTCGTCGCGGTTCGTGATCTCGCTCGTGCGGCGGTCGTGGTGAGCGCCATCACCTTCGTTGCCGTCGACGGCAACCACGAAGCATTCGATCTCGCGGTCGAGCGGGTGACCCCCTTCGAGGGCGCTCGCCTGGTGTGTCGCGCGATGCGCCGCCTCACTCATCCGGACGAGCCGCGTCACCCGCGCCGAGCGCCAGCCCGGATCCAGGACCCGTTCGGCCTGCGAACGCTCCCGCAGGTCCACGGCGCCTTGCTGGATCAGCTGGCAGGACTGGACGCCACGCTGAACCACATGGTCAACGCACCATCGGAGAATCCCGTCCTGCTGCCCGACGTCGGCCTGGCACACCACGGTGGGTTCCACGCCACGCATCTCGCACAAGCGCTCGATGTCACTGCGCTGGCCCTGGCCGAGTCCGCCCAGCTGTCGCTCGCGCGCCTGACCATGCTCAGCGAGCCCCTGTCGACCGGGCAAGCTGCGTTCCTCGGAGACGGCACCCCGGGCGCGTCCGGTGTCATGGTCGTGGAGTACGTCAGCGCTTCGGCTCTGGCTCGGCTTCGCGCCCTAGCCACGCCGGCGAGCCTGCAGAGCCTGACCCTCTCGCGCGGGGTGGAAGAGGACGCGAGCATCGCCGCGCTTGCCGCTACCCAGGTTCTGAGCGCAGTAGACGAGTATCGGGTAATCCTCGCGTGTGAGCTCGTCGCGGCGATCCGCTGCCTGCGGATGCGATCGATCACCACGCCGCCCGGGCTCGCGCACGCGTTGACGCATTGCGCCCGGCTCAACGACGAGCTGCGCGACCGGGATCTGACGCCCGACCTGGACGCCGCCGCGGTGATCGTCGCCGAGCTCGACATCGATGACGACCTCATCCCGCAGGGCGTCAAGAACCCCAGCTGAGCCGTCAGTGTCCGCGTGGCGCCTTCGGGGCAGACTTGGGGGCTGAGCGCGGTGGCGAGTCGGTGGTAGTCCCTGGCGAGTCGGTGGTAGTCCCTGACGAGGCAGAGGGAGTCGTCGGCGCCGTCGCCGCGGCCAGCCGTCGCCGCAGCAGGCCAGCGCCCGGAAGATCATTGAGCAGGGCCAGTACCCGCTCCAATGTGGCAGCCAGCAGCGCGACCTGCCTCTGGGTGTCGGTGGCCGCGCGCAACGCGGGCAACGCCTCGCGCCGCAACGAATCGATCGCATCAGGAATGTCACGCAGCGACGGCACGTCCATCGTCGATACGAGACGCTCGACCTTCGGGGCCAGTTGCTCGAGCGGACCGATGAACTGGGCGGTCGCGCCCTCGATGGAGGACACCACGCGGTCGAGCTGCCCGACGGTCTGGTTGAAGCGCTCCAGCGAATCGTTGAACGACTTGATGGTAGCCGGCAACTGGGACACCAGGCGGGCGTTCTGCTCGAGGATCTCCTGCAGCCATTGGGCCTGCGTGTCGGCCTGCTTCATCAGATCGCCGACGACGGGGATCGCACCGACGGCAGACGGGATACGCGAATTCTTGGCCACGCGTGATTCATAGCCCATGTCCGGCGAGCGTGTCGACTCCCGCGTGCATTCAGCCACAGATGTGCGCCTGCGTTGGGAGCTGCTACCCGAGACCAATAGTCTCAGCAGGTTCACGTACGCGTGTGATGTTGAGGAGACCACCGTGGCGCTGCGCTTGACCCTCGCACTCGTGATGCTCGTCGTGACCGCTGCGGTCGCCGGACGCCGCATCGCCTGGCTGACCAAGCTGATCCGCTCCGGCCAGCCGGCTCTGGGCCGCACCGACGGGATCGGGGGGCGCCTCAGGACGCAGGTCACCGAGGTGTTCGGTCAGCGACGACTGCTCAAATGGAGCGCGCCGGGCATCGCCCACTTCTTCACGTTCTGGGGCTTCATCATCCTGGGCCTGACCATCGTGGAGGCCTACGGCGCCCTGGTGATCAGCAAGGACTTCGCCTTCCCGTTCTTCGGCCACGCCCGCTGGCTCGGCTTCCTGGAGGACTTCTTCGGCGTCGCCGTCCTGCTGGCGATCATCTGGTTCGCGATCAACCGCGTGCGGTACAACCCCGAGCGCAAGCACCGCAGTAGCCGCTTCTACGGCTCGCACACCGGCCCGGCGTGGGTCATTCTGGCGATGATCTCCCTCGTCGTCATCACGCTCTTCCTGTATCGCGGCGCGCAGTACAACACCGGTCACTTCCCGTTCGGCCAGTCCAAAGCGCCGTTCGCCTCCTACCTCGTCGCCAAGGCCCTCGGCCACGGCGCCTACAACCAGGGTGTCGAGACGTTCTTCCTGCTTGCCCAGATGGCGGTGATCTTCGGGTTCACGATCGTCGTGACGTACTCCAAGCACCTGCACATCGCGACCGCCCCACTCAACGTGCTGACCAAGCGGACGCCGATCGCGCTCGGCGCGCTACTGCCGGTGACCGACGCGGCGGGTGGGCCGATCGACTTCGCCGACGCCGAGAACCTGTCCGAGGACACCGTCTTCGGCAAGGGCAAGATCGACGACTTCACCTGGAAGGGCTACCTGGATTTCGCCACCTGCACCGAGTGCGGTCGCTGCCAGTCGCAGTGCCCGGCCTGGAACACCGACAAGCCCCTTTCGCCCAAGCTGCTGATCATGGATCTGCGCGATCACCTGTTCGCGAAGGCCCCCTATCTGCTCGGCAGCAAGGAGGTCCCCGAGGGGTCGACCCCCAACTTCTCCACCCCGCCAGCGGAGGGCGGCGAGCAGGGCCACCACGTCCCCGAGGCCGGATATCCGCGCGTGCAGGGGTCGACGATTGAGCAGGCCCTGCGCCCACTTGTCGGCGACTTGGCCAGCGGCGGAGTGATCGACCCCGACGTGCTGTGGTCGTGCACCACCTGCGGTGCCTGCGTGGAACAGTGCCCGGTCGACATCGAGCACATCGATCACATCATTGACATGCGCCGCTACCAGGTACTGATCGAGTCCGCCTTCCCCTCCGAGGCCGGCGTGATGCTGCGAAACCTCGAGAACAAGGGCAATCCCTGGGGCATGGCCGACAGCGGCCGCGACGAATGGATGCAGGGCCTGCCGTTCGAGGTGCGTCGGGCGCAACCGGGCACGAAGCTGGACGCCGAAGTCGAATACCTGTTCTGGGTCGGTTGCGCGGGCGCCCTGGAAGACCGGTCGAAGAAGGTGACCCGGGCGTTTGCGGAGCTGCTCAACGTGGCCGGTGTCGAGTTCGCGGTGCTAGGGCAGGGCGAGACGTGCAGCGGGGACCCGGCGCGGCGTCTGGGCAACGAGTTCCTCTTCCAGATGCTGGGACAGCAGAACGTCGAAACCCTCAACTCGATTGCCCGGGCCGAGCCGCTCAAGATCGTCGCAACCTGCCCGCACTGTTTCAACACCATCGCCAACGAGTACCCCCAACTGGGCGGGCACTACGAGGTCGTGCATCACACCCAGCTGCTGGCACGCCTAGTCGCCGAGGGTCGGCTCACGCCCGTCGAGCCGGTGGATAAGAACGTCACGTACCACGACCCCTGCTACCTGGGCCGCCACAATAAGGTCTACACACCGCCGCGCGACGTGCTGGCCGCCATCCCGTCCCTGACTTCACAGGAGATGCACCGTTGCAAGGAGCGCGGCTTCTGCTGCGGTGCCGGCGGCGCACGGTTCTGGATGGAGGAGAAGATCGGCAAGCGCATCAACCGCGAGCGCACCGACGAGGCGATCGGCCTCGACCCCGATCTGATCTCCACCGCCTGCCCATTTTGCATGGTCATGCTCTCGGACGCAGTTGCCGAGAAGAAGGGCGACGGATCGGCGAAGGAGCACGTCGAGGTTCTTGACGTTGCCCAGATCCTGCGGAAGTCCCTCGCAGCGCCGCCATCGCCTCCGGCAGCGCCGCCATCGCCTCCGGCAGAGCCGCAACCGCCGACACCCGAGCCGCCGCCGGAGCCGGTGCGTGACCCCTCGCCGATGAGTACCGCCTGAACGTCGGCGCCGCCGCATCCGGCTGTGGCCAGTAACGTCTTCGTGGTGGGTAGGCAGCGTGCTGTGGTCAACTACGCCTTGCAACGGCGTGCGCTGCTGGCCGAGGTTGCCAACGGCCGGCGCGCGTCCTCGGAGGCGTGTGACGCGCACCCGTACCTGCTGCTCGCCGCGACCCACTACGGCGAGCCGAGCCGTGATCCGTGCCCCGTCTGTGATCGACGGCACCAGCGTCTTGTGCACTACGTCTACGGACCGGCGCTCGGTAAGGCTGCCGGCCAGGCCAAATCCGTGACCGAGCTCAATCAGCTGGACCGCGAGTACGACGAGTTCGATGTGTACGTCGTCGAGGTCTGCCCGGACTGCAAATGGAATCACCTGGTGCGTACGTTCGTACTCGGCCAAGCTGGCACCGGCTCGCTCGACGCGGCGGAAGGCTGACGTGACCGAGAAACTCCACAAGGGCGGTCCCAAACGCGTGAAGGCCAGCAGCGACATGAGCCTGCGTGAACGGGTCGCCAACGCTCCAGCCTGGTGGAAGCAGCGCCGTGCGGCGAAAAAGCGGCGCCTGGCGAAGATGACCCGCAAGCGCCGGGTGTGGCGCCGAATCGGGATCGGCAGCACCTGGCTCCTCGGCATGATCGCCCTGCTCATGGTGTTGATCGTGGTGGCCTTCTACACGCTCACCAATGTCCCGCGACCCGAGGACCTCGCGCTCCCGCAGGTGGCCAGCATCCTGTACTCCGACGGCTCACTGATGGCGCAGATCGGTGACCCCAACGTCAGCGACCAGAACCGGACGATCGTCCGGCTCGATCAGGTACCCGAAGCGGTGCGCTACGACGTCCTCGCCGCTGAGGACCGTGGCTTCTACAGCGAGCCCGGGGTCTCGATCAGGGGGACCCTCCGCGCCGCCCTCACAGACCTGACTGGCGGCACCAGTCAGGGCGGCTCCGGCATCACCCAGCAGTATGTGAAGAATGCCTATCTCAGCGACTCCCACTCGCTCAGCCGCAAGTTCAAGGAGCTGCTGATAGCGGTAAAACTGTCGCGTCAGTACTCCAAGGACCAGATCCTGGAGTACTACCTGAACACGGTGTACTTCGGCCGCGGGGCCTACGGCATCGCCGCCGCCGCGCAGACATTCTTCGCGACGGACATCAGCAAGCTCACCCTCGCTCAAGGCGCCGTGCTCGCGGCTCAGCTGCGAGACCCCGGGTACTACGACCCGGCGAACAACCTCGACGCCGCCAAGGCCCGCTGGACCTACGTGCTGGACGGGATGGTGAGCACCGGCCACCTGACCAAGGCGCAGGAGGCGACAACCAAGTACCCGGTCGCCAAGAAGGTCAGCGGAAACCTACTGGGCGCCAGCGGGCCGAACGCGCTTATCGTCACGCGTGTGCTTGCCGAACTGAATGCGGACGGCATCCCCGAGAGCGAGGTGTACGCCCGCGGCCTACATATCCGCACGACGATCGACAAGACAGCCCAGAGCGCCGCTCAGTCGGCGATCATCCAGACCTTCGCCACGCTGACCCCGAAGCAACGCAACATGAAGAACGCCCTGGTCGCGATCAACCCTTCGACCGGCGGTGTCCTGGCGTACTACGGCGGCGCGAACGCCAAGAACTACGCCGGTCAGGACGACGAGTACGACTGGGCGGGCTTGGGCGCGGCATCCCCGGGGTCGTCGTTCAAGCCTTACACGCTGGCCACCGCGCTCACGGCAACGCTGAAGAACACCCCTGGCGTCCCGCACCTCACCATCGGCAGCTACGTCGACGGCAGCTACTGCGTCAAGATCACCGGGGTGCAGATCTGCAACGACCCCGGCGACCAAGGCGTGAGCAGTTCCTCGGTCACCGTGCGCAACGCGATGAAGTACTCCCTCAACACGACCTTCGACCAGATGGCCGAAAGTGTCGATCCGACCACGGTGGCCGCCACCGCCCATGCAGCCGGAATCTCCAAGACCATCAACGGTAAGCCGACGCTGGTCGACAAGAACGGCCAGACCGGGTTCGGAATCGGCATCGGTGACTACCCGGTGCATCCTCTCGACCAGGCCGCGGGCTTCGCCACCTTCGCCAACAAGGGCGTCCAGAATCCCGCCTACATGGTCGACAAGGTGACCGACTCCAACGGCGCCACCGTCTTCGAGCACAAGGGCACCCCCCAGCAGGTGCTCGACCCAAAGGTCGCCAATGACGTCACCCTCACCCTCGAGCCGATTGCGGCGTACTCGAACGACCCACTCGCCAACGGTCGGATCTCGGCGGCGAAGACGGGCACCGAAGGCATCCTGAACTCCGCCCAGGGCAACAACAGCGACGCGTGGATGGTCGGCTACACCCCTCAGGTCAGCGCGGCGGTCTGGGTCGGCAGCGGCAACGCGACAACGCCCATCTACAACGCGTCCGGCCAGCCCGAGTACGGTTCCGACCTCCCCGGGCAGACCTGGGCGCTGTTCATGAACACCTACCTTGCCAACAAGCCGAACATGGCGATGGCAACCACCCAGATGGTCACCGGCGGGCAGAACATCGCAGCGCCGCCGCCCAGCCCGACGCCCACGCCGACGAAGACGTCATCGAGCGCCCCACCACCGCCGCCGCCGTCGGTGTCGCTGAGCCCAACCGCCCCGACGTCTGTCGCGCCGAGCACGACAGCCCCGTCGAGCCCGAGCCCCAGCAACACCCCAACTTGCGGCGGACTGCTGAACCCGTGCCCCACGACCTCGGGCGCCGCGGCGCCGGGTCCTGGGGGGTAGCGACCCACCCCGGGGGTAGCTGACCCAGCCCGGGGGCTAGTGACCGCCATGCCAGGATGGGGCGGTGACGTCAGTGGCCGGGCCCCGCAGTCCTGACGTCAGCACGCTGCCCAGCTACGCCGACGCAACCGCCGCCCGCGCCAGCGGCGCGATCGGCGGAGCGTGGGGCCGGCATGCCGGCGTGTCCAAGCGCGGCTGGTGGACGCCGCTGCGGGTACTGCTGGCGATGACGAGCTTCACCTTGCTGCTCGCCTTCGCTGAGAAGGCACCGTGCGCCGACGGCAACTGGACGGGCAACAAGCAGTACACACATGCCTGCTACTCCGACGTCGTGCCGCTCTGGAGTGCCGAACGGCTGGACGTGGGCGCCGTGCCGTACCGAGACACCACCGTTGAGTACCCGGTGCTCACCGGCGGCTTCATGTGGGTCACGGCCGATCTGACCCGAGCGGTGCACAGCCTGGACAGGAACTGGTCCGACGTCGTCGTATTCGGCGTGCTGACCTCGCTATTGCTCGGCGCCTGCGGCCTCGTGGTCACCGCGGCCACTACCCAGACGACCGGCAAGCGGCCGTACGACGCCGCACTCTTCGCATTGTCACCACTGCTGGTCTTCCACGCGTTCACCAACTGGGACCTACTAGCGATGGCTATGACGGCTGGCGCGCTGTGGGCCTGGGCCGATCGAAGACCGGTGCTTGCCGGTGTCCTCATCGGCCTGGGCACCGCGGCGAAGCTCTACCCGGTCTTCTTGTTCCTGGCGATCGGCATATTGGCGATCCGCACCCGGCGCTACGCACCCGCCGTCTGGGCGGCGATCGCGGCGGTGCTCGTCTGGCTGATGGTCAATGTCCCGATCGCGCTTGCCTACTACCCGGGCTGGTCGGAGTTCTACCGCTTCAGCATCAGTCGACCCGCTGAGCGCAGCACGCTATGGGCGATGGCGCGCACCGTCACCTCCGGCAGCGTGCGCGCCATGGACTCTGCCTACTGGCTGCCGCCCGGAGCGGCCGTCGCGTTCGTGCTCATCGCCGCACTGGTGGCTGTCGTCTGGATCGGCCTGCGGGCCCCGGCCAAGCCGCGCCTGGCACAGCTGGCCTTCCTGGCGGTCCTGGCCTTCCTGCTGACCACGAAGGTCTGGAGCCCGCAGTACTCGCTGTGGCTGGTGCCGCTGGTGGCGGTGGCCCGTCCACGTTGGCGCCTGGCCCTGCTGTGGCAGTTCAGCGAAGTCGCCGTGTGGATCCTGACCCTCACCCTGTTGCTCGGCTTCAACCCTGGTCAGTCCGCCCATGGCATCGCCTACGGCTGGCTGATGGTCGTCCTGATCGCGCGCGACGCGCTTCTGCTGGCAATCGCGGGACTCGTCGTCCGCGACATGTGGCATCCGGAACTCGACGTGGTGCGGGCCGGGGGGGTGGACGACCCGGGCGGTGGTGTCTTCGACGGTGCCGAGGACTACCCGGCGCAGGCGCCGCGGAACTACCTGGCAAGCGCCTCGCGCAGGAACTCGATGTCGGCTCCCTGACCCTCGGGGCCGCCGGGGGTCTCGACGATGACGTCTGAGCCGGCCGCACGGCAGATGTCCGCGATCACCACCGGGTCGATCTCACCGGCGCCGAGGTTCGCATGGCGGTCCGCTCCAGAGTCGAAGCCGTCGCGGCTGTCGTTGGCGTGTACGAGGTCAATGCGGCCGGTAATCGACATCACCCGGTCGACGATCCCGCTCAGGTCCTCGCCGCCGGCATGCGCGTGGCAGGTATCCAGACAGAACCCTACGCCGAACTCCGCCACCGAGTCCCAGAGCCGGGCCAGCCGATCGAAGCGCCGGGCCATCGCGTTGTTACCACCGGCCGTGTTCTCGATCAGGATCGGCAATGGGAACCCGCCGTCATCGGCAGCCCGGATGAACATCTTTCGCCAGTTCTCCACGCCGATGCTGGCGTCGTCGGCGGCATTGAGGTGGCCGCCGTGCACGACGAGCCCCCTCGCTCGGAGGTCCGCGGCGCCCGCTGCGTGCTGGCTGAGAATCTTACGGCTCGGGATGCGAATGCGATTGTTCGTGCTGGCAACGTTGATCACGTAGGGGGAGTGGATATACACGGTGAGTTCGGTGCTGCGGATCGCATCCGCACACGGATGGGGCTTGGGCGCCTTCCAGTCCTGCGGGTCGGAGAGAAAGAACTGAACTACCTGCGCGCCGGTCGATTCGGCCGCTGCGATGGGGTCGGTCGAGTCGACGTGGGCGCCAATTGCGGGCATGACGGTCAGCCTACGGCGCACCTGTGACCTACCTGGGCTGGCGTTCTACCCGCGCGTAACCCACACTGGTGTGTGTCGTTGGTGAGGTGTCACCTAACTCGGTGATTCGTGTGCTCTCGCGAGCGCCATCACGACGGGTCGAACATGTTCGCCACGTCACAGCAGCACCTTGGGGAGTCCGAAATGCCAGCACGTCACCTGCAGCGGCCGCAGATGCGGCCTGCACTTCGCTGGCTGGCGACCACAGTGGGGCTCGCTGTCACGACTGCGGCGATATTCGCGATGGCCCCCGCCAACGCCTCGGCAACCACGACGGAGGCCGACCTGTCGCTGTCCGGCGTCGCCACCTCGTCCAGCATTCTTGGCGGCAGCCTCATCGGCATCCATCCCGGCGACTCGGTCGACTTCAAGGCCTCGGCCCTACCCACCGCCGGACTGTCCAACGTCCCAGTGCTGGGACCGCTCGTGCAGTCCCTGCTGAGCCCGCTGCTGGGTCAGTACCAGGTGGTCGTCCACCTCCCGAGCAACTTCCCCGGCGGTGCGCGCAGCGTCACCCTCGGTGGCCCGACGAGCGGCGCCTGCGCAGGCAAGCCTGACCTGCCGATCGCGTTCAACACTGCCGGCACCTACAACTTCACCTGGAACGTCCAGTACGTGCTGCCGGGTTTGTTCGGCTGCTCCGCTAGCGGAATTTCGACCGATTTCAACCTGCTCAAGAGCGCCGGCATAGCGCTCAACGCGACCAACCAGTGGGTGGGCCAGATCGTCGTGGCAGACAGCCCGCCGGTCGGTGGCCTCGGCATCCAGCTCCCCGGATTGGGCGTAGCTCCCAGCCTCCCAGTGGTCGGGCAACTGCCCACCCTCGGCGAGAGCGGCCTCACTGTCCAGCTGCCAGTCACCCTCCCCAGCGTGCCTGCCCTGCCCGGAGCCGGCGGCAACAAGCCGACTGCGGGCAGCGGCTCGACGACTGCGCCGGCTGGTAGCTCCACTGCCAACACCGTCTGCGTGCCGTGCGAGGTTGTGCCCAACGTGGGGATGGGCAGCGGTGTCGGCGGTGCTAGCGGCGGCTTCGCAGGTGTCGGTCCCGACGCGAACACCACGACCCAGCTGGGTCGTGGCCTCAGCGACGGGGGAGCGCTCAAGTCCTCCCCGGCGCCGGTGGTCACCAGCACGGCAGCGGCCCTCGACTCACCCCAGATCAACACGCACGTGAACCTCGCGGCCAACAAGGCGCCAGCCGCGCAGATGCCGGTCCTGCTCGCGATCATCGCGATCATCGCACTCTCGCTGGTCACTGCGACCTACGCCCGGCTATACCTGCTGCGTCGCAACACCGCGGTCTGAGCAGGTAAGCTAGGTAGGTTCGCCTTCAGGGCTGGCACCTGCCAGCGCCAGCGGCGGCACGGCCCCTCTGCCGAGTGGGCCACCTCCTGCCGCGGAGAGTCCGTGGCCGACCAGTCCACAGGAGGCATTTCTCGATGAGTGCACCCCTCCGTCACTACGAAGTGATGGTCATCCTCGACCCCAGTCTCGAGGAGCGCACGATCGCCCCGTCCCTCGACACCTTCCTCAACGTCGTCAAGAAGGACGGAGGGTCGGTGGACAAGGTGGATATCTGGGGCAAGCGTCGGCTCGCCTTCGAGATCGACAAGCATGCCGAGGGCATCTACGCGGTCATCGACCTGCAAGCCGCGCCATCCGCAGTACTCGAACTGGACCGCCAGCTCAACCTCAACGAATCGGTGCTACGGACGAAGGTCCTGCGCCCGGATCAGCGGTAGACGGCCATGGCAGGCGAGACACTCATCACCGTCGTCGGCAATCTCACCGCCGACCCCGAACTTCGCTTCACCCCGTCAGGGGCAGCGGTCGCATCGTTCACGATCGCGTCCACACCACGCACGTTCGACCGCAATACGAACGAGTGGAAGGACGGCGAGGCCCTGTTCCTGCGCTGTTCCATCTGGCGCCAGGCCGCCGAGAACGTCGCCGAATCGTTGACCCGCGGCATGCGTGTCGTGGCTCAGGGGCGACTCAAGCAACGCAGCTACGAGACCCGTGAGGGCGAGAAGAGGACCGTCATCGAGCTCGACGTCGACGAGGTCGGCCCGTCCCTGAAGTACGCCTCGGCCAAGGTCAACCGGACCCAGCGCGGTTCCTCGACCGGTGGTGGCTTCGGCTCGTCAGGGTCCGAAGGCGGCGGCACGCCGTCCGAGGACCCGTGGGGCTCAGCCCCACCCGCCGGGGGAGCCGGCGGATTCGCCGAAGAGCCCCCGTTCTAGCCGCCTGACCTTCTCACGGCCTGGACCGCCGCGCTCACCAATGAGGCGGTGTCACGGCCGGCCGCTTACAGAATTTTGGAGTAACGCAGATGCCCAAGCCACCCATTCGCAAGCCGAAGAAGAAGGCGAATCCCCTTCTTGCGGCGAAGATCGACTACATCGACTACAAAGACACCAACCTGCTGCGCAAGTTCATCTCCGACCGCGGCAAGATTCGCGCGCGCCGGGTCACCGGGGTCAGCTCACAGCAGCAGCGCCAGATCGCCAAGGCGATCAAGAACGCCCGAGAGATGGCGCTGCTCCCCTACACCTCGACCGCACGCTAGGCGAGAGGATCCTTCATGAAACTCATCCTCACTCGAGAGGTGGCCGGACTCGGTCTGGCCGGGGACATCGTCGAGGTCGCCGACGGCTACGGACGCAACTTCCTCGTCCCGCGCGGTGCGGCTATCGGCTGGAGCAAGGGCGCCGAGAAGCAGATCGTGCAGATCAAGCGGGCACGCGACGCCCGTGAGATCCGCGATCTCGGACATGCCCGCGAGATCAAGGCGGATCTGGAGAAGCTGTCCGTGACGCTCGGCGCTCGCGCCGGAGAGGGCGGCAAGCTCTTCGGTTCCATCACGACGACGGATGTGGCGACTGCGGTGAAGGACGCCGGCGGCCCGCTGCTCGACCGCAAGCGCATTCAGTTGCCCGGCCACATCAAGACGCTGGGTCGACACGACATCACCGTCGACTTGCACCCGGACGTGGTGGCGACGGTGCCGGTCGAGGTCACGGCACTCTGAAGTAACGCACGACACAAACGAACCGGCGGGTCGCCCCTTGTGGACGACCGCCGGTTCGTTGTCGTCCGGGCGACGGCCGGTCGCCAAGGCGTTCAGGCGCCGTAACCTGGCGTTCATTTTCAAAATTCTTTTCTCCACAGGCGGTGGATGACGCAGGCCAGCGATCTCGGGGGCCGGCAGGTCGACCGGTGAGATATCCACACATCTGTCCACCGGCCGTCTACAGCGTCTTCGGCGTTTCCCACAACCTTGTCCACGGGTGTGTGCACAAGCCCGATTGCGGCCGGACGGGCGCTGCCCCTAGCGTCATCAGCGCCGCCGCTGACACCCGCTCAGGACGTAGCCGACCCAGAAATTGTCGCCTAGGTCCGGTACCTGTCTGCGTATGCGACATCGTGCGGCTGAGGTTCGGGGAGGGCATCGCCAGTGACTCTGGCTGACCAGGCACGCGTGGGTTCAGGTCCCAGCGAGTACGACCGGACCCCGCCCCAGGCCGTCGAAGCCGAGCAGTCGGTCCTCGGCGCGATGATGCTGTCCAAGGACGCGATCGCCGACGTGGTCGAGGTCGTGCGGCCCGGGGACTTCTACCGACCCGCCCACCAGCTCGTCTTCGACGCAATCATCGACCTCTACTCGCGGGGCGAGCCGGCGGACGCGGTGACCGTCTCCTCCGAGCTCACCCGATCGGGTCAGCTCGTGCGGGCCGGGGGAGCCCCCTACCTGCACACGCTCATCAACCTGGTGCCGACCGCGGCCAACGCCGCTTATTACGCGCAGATCGTCTCCGAACGCGCCACGCTCCGCCGGCTGGTCACGGCGGGGACCCGGATCGTGCAGATGGGTTACGACACAGCCTCCGGCGGCAACAGCAGCATCGTCGGCAGTGTCGACGATGTCGTCGACCGGGCGCAGGCCGAGGTGTACGAGGTCACCGAGCGGCGCACCAGCGAGGACTTCGTCCATATCGAGACTCTGCTGCAGAGCACGCTCGACGAGATCGACAAGATCTCCCAGACCGGTGGAATCGGAACCGGGATACCCACCGGCTTTCACCAGCTCGACGAGATCACCAACGGGTTGCACCCCGGGCAGATGATCACGGTGGCCGGGCGGCCGGGTTCGGGCAAATCCACTCTTGCGTTGGACTTCGCGCGCTCGGCTGCAGTCAAGAACGGCAAGCCGACCGTCATCTTCTCCCTTGAGATGGGCAAGCTCGAGATCATGATGCGGCTTTTCGCGGCAGAGGCGGGCGTTGCTCTGCAGAACATGCGCTCCGGACACATGAGTGACCAGGACTGGACGAGGCTGGCGCGGCGATCCAGCGAGCTCGCCGAAGCACCACTGTTCATCGACGACTCGCCGAACCTGACGATGATGGAGATCCGGGCGAAGGCCCGCCGGCTGCGCCAGCGCCACGATGTACAGCTGATCGTGATCGATTACCTGCAGCTGATGACCAGCGGCAAACGCGTGGAGTCCCGCCAGCAAGAGGTCAGCGAGTTCTCCCGGGCGATGAAGTTGCTCGCCAAGGAGCTCGACGTCCCCGTGGTCGCACTCAGCCAGCTCAACCGGGGCCCGGAGCAGCGCACCGACAAGAAGCCGATGCTGTCGGACCTGCGCGAATCCGGCTCGATCGAGCAGGATTCGGACATGGTGCTGTTGGTGCACCGACCCGACCTGTACGAGCCGGAGACCGAGCGAGCGGGTGAGGCAGACCTCATCATCGCCAAGCACCGCAATGGCCCGACCGGCACCATCGCGGTGGCCTTCCAGGGCCGGTACAGCCGCTTCGCCGATATGCCCAACTGACCGCTCGGCCACTCTGAGACCGGAGCGCGACCTTCGGCAGCCCGGGAAGTCAGGGTCGGCGAGGGAAGTCACGGCCGGCGCGGTACCCCGGTGAGCCTGCTGAGCACGGCATCTCGCACCGGAGTGGGCGTAAGCCCCGCCAGCACCGCCTGCACCTTGGGCCCTCGCCCCACGACGTAGCGGGCGCGCGGCCGGCGCGCGGTGAGGGCGAGTTCGATCACCGCGGCAACTCCCTGCGCCGGCGTGGCCATCCGCTGCGACACCGGGATCATCCGGCGACTTCCGTCCAGGTGCTTGGCATACAGCTGGCGGTGGGCGGCCGTGAGCATCGCGGCCGCCGCATCGAGCTCTGCCCCTGCGGTGCGCCACAGGTCGGTGTCGGTCTGCGCCGGCTCGACGAGGCAAACGCGCACACCCCACGGGCGCAACTCCATCCGCATGGCGTCAGCGAGGCCCTCCAGCGCGAACTTGGACGCGTTGTAGGCCCCGGTCATCGGGGTGGACAGGCGCCCGCTGATCGACGAGATGAACACCACCCGACCCTGGGTAGTGCGCAGCTTTGGAAGAACCGCCTGCGTGACGGCGACCTGGGCGACGACGTTGACCTCCAGCTGGCGTCGAAGCTCGTCCAGCGACAAGCCCTCGACCGGACCACTCACCACCACCCCGGCGTTGTTCACCAGTGCGTCAAGTCGATCGGGCAGTTGCCCCGCCAGCGCGGCGATGTCGGCCGCGGACGTGATGTCCAGGACCACGGGATGGATCCGGCCGGGCCCCTGGCCCACTTCGACCAGCAGGGCCGAACCGGCCTCGGCCTGCCGCACTCCGGCGTACACTTCCCAGCCGGCCGCGGCCAGATGCAATGCGCTCGCGCGTCCGATGCCCCGCCCCGCACCGGTGATCAGCACAGAAGGCATGCTCGCAACCTACGCGGCGAAGCCACCACGGGTGCGGGCCGGGCCCCTAGTCGGATACGGTTGCCGACTTCAGTCCTCGCGCCTAGGAGGTGGCAACGATGTCGTCCCATCGGTTCCCCGAAAGGCGTTCGCCATGCCCACGCCCGAACCTCCGCAGGCATCTACCCTGATCGTCGCCCAGCTTCAGGCGGCCGGCTGCGTGTTCGCCGACGACGAGGCCGCGCTGCTCATCGAGGCGGCCGCCGACCCGCGGCAGCTGGCCGGCATGGTCGAACGGCGGGTCGCGGGCCTCCCGCTGGAGCACATCCTCGGCTGGGCCGAGTTCTGCGGAATTCGCATCCTGCTGGACGCCGGCGTCTTCGTGCCCCGGCGGCGCAGCGAACTGGTAGTCCGTAGGGCGCTCGCGGCGATCGCAGCACGCACGCCAGCCGCGCAGGGCGCAGACGACAGGCCGCCGGTGATCGTCGACCTCTGCTGCGGCTCCGGTGCCATCGGGAAGGCAGTGCTCGTGGGCATGGGCGCCGCCGAGCTCCACGCAGTGGACGTCGACCCCGCTGCGACCGCCTGCGCGCGCCGAAATCTCGCTGACTCAGGCACGGTACACACCGGCGACCTCTACCGGCCCCTCCCGGCGATGCTCCACCGTTCGGTCGACGTTCTCATCGCCAACGCCCCGTACGTCCCTTCCGGCGAGATCCGGCTGCTACCGCCGGAGGCACGCGATCACGAGGCCAGGGTCGCGCTCGACGGGGGCACAGACGGGCTGGACATCCTGCGGCGCGTGATCGCGCAGGCGCCACGATGGCTGGCCGACGGCGCCAGCATGATCGTCGAGACCAGCGCGCACCAAGCGCCCGACCTGATTCGGGCGATGGCGCGCAGCGGCCTCAATGCACAGGTGTACCGCAGCGCGGAACTCGGCGCGACTGTCGTGACGGGAGTCAGCGCTCAGTAGTCAGTCACCGGTCGTGCAGGGTTCAGAAGGTGCTCAGCCGTCAGCTGAGACGTCGTCCAGGCCCGGCATCGACACCGCAGCGGTCGTTCCGGACAACGTCGCGAGCATCTGGCGAACGTTGGTCAGCTGGGCGTTGATGCTGTCGCGGCGTTGGGTGGCCGCGGCCACTTCACGCTCCGATTCCGAGCGAATGCGGTCGGCACGCGACATCGCCTCTGCGACGATCTGCTCGGCCTTCGCTTCGGACTCGGAGGTGACCCGGGCAGCCTTGCGGGTGGCCTCCGACATCTGCTGCTCTGCTTCGGATCGAAGGCTGGAGACCTGCTCCTGCGCAGCGGCCAGTTCCTGCTCCGCGCGACGGGTCGAGTCCTGGAAGTTCTTCTCCGCCTTATCGCGGCGCTCGGCCAGGGTCTGCTCGAAGTCAGCCGCAGCCTTGGCCGCCTTGGCACGCTGGTCCTCGTACAGGGCCTCGGCCTCGCGCCGACGAGCGGTTGCCTCGCGCTCGGCCTCGTCAAGAAGCTGATCGGCGGTGCGCTTGGCGTCCTCGACGATCCGGGCGGCTTCGCGGTCTGCCGTCCCCCGAGTCTCGCTGGCGTACCGGTCGGCGTCCATGCGGGCTCGAGCATTGCTGGCCTCGAGCTCGGCAAGTTTGGCCTCGGTGTCAGACACCGCGCCCTCGCGGATCGCGGCAGCCTCCTCGTCAGCCAGCGTGAGGATCTTGGTGATGCGCTCTCCGAGGTCGGCGTACGTCGGAGCTTCGGACTGCACATGGATCGGTCCGGCGGCCGCAAGGCTCTCCACCCGGCGGCCAAGATCGGCCGCCTCGCGACGCGCCGTGCTCACCGCCCCGGCGAGCTGCGCAATGTACTTGTCCACGGCCTCGGGCTCATAGCCGCGCATCGTGGTCCGGAACGCGGGGGTGTTGTCGTCGCTCATGCGTATCTCATCTTTTCCAGGAGTAGGGAAACGGGAGGTCGGTGGTCAGCGGCGCTCGGAAGGCTGTGGTACTGGTTCGTGCTCAATCAAGGAGTCTGCCGTACTCGCGTCCGCCGGCGCGGGCGCGGTCGATTGTGCCCCGGACACGGCCAACGCCTCGATCACGCCGGACAGGTTGCCCAACTCGCCGGCGATCGCTTTGCGCTGCTGGGCCAACCCAGCGACTTCGGCGCGAGCTTCGGCGAGCATCGTGCGCGCGGCCGTGCGCAGCTCGTCGGCTTCCCGCCGGGCGGCGGTGATGGTCTGGATCTCCTCGTCCTTGGCCGCGCGCCGCAATTCGTGCAGCTCGCGCTGCGTGCGGGCCAGTTCGGCCGCCACCTGCTCGCGTACGGCGCGGGCGCCAGCCTCGGCCTCCGTCAGCCGTCGCTCGGCACGCGCCTCGCGCGACTTGGCCGAGTCCTCGGCAACCGCCGTGATGCGGGCGGCCTCTGCCGCCGCGCGTTCGAGGATCTGCTCGGCCTGACCGGACAGCGAATCGGTATGGGCCTGGGCCGCCTCGACGATTGCCTGGGCCTGTGCCTCCGCCGCCTGGATCCGGGCCAGCGCCCGCGCTCGCGCCCCCTCGACGATCGGAGCGAGTCCCTCGCGAATCTGGCGCAGGCTTTCGGCACCGTCGTTGTGCGCGGCTGCCCGGATCTGCTGCGCATCCAGCTCCGCCGCCTCGCGTAACCCGCCGATGACCTGCTCGGTCCAGGCGATCTGCTCGGCTGCCTGCGCCATCTCGCGGGCGCCCTCGGCACGGGCGTCCTCGACGATCGCCTTCGCCTCGTCGCTAGCCCGTGCGCGAATCCGCTCCGACTCCGCGTGCGCGCGGGCGAGTTCGGCGTTGGCGTTCTCGACGATCTGCTCAGCGGTGCCCTCGGCCTTCGCCTTCCACTCGGCGATCCGATGCTCGGCCTCACTGACAATTCGATTGAGCCGCTCGTCCAGTTCGGCCTCGCGCTCCTGCATGTCCCGATCATGTGTCGCCCGACGTGCGGCGAGCTCATCGGCCAGATCGGCCCGCATGACGTCGGCGGCGGCTCGAGCGCGCTCACGCTCCTCGTTCGCCCTGTCACGCTCGTGCTCGGCCTGAGCGATCAGCGCGCGGGCGGAGGTCTGGGCCGCGGCGCCGATCCGCTCGCCGTCGCGCTGCGCTTCGGCGATGATGCCCTCGGCCACACGGGTGGCGTTGGCCGCCAGCATGCTCGACTGCTCGGCCGCGTCCCGCACGATCGACTGC
>JALYIS010000216.1 GCA_030775705.1 Actinomycetota bacterium | reverse complement strand
AGACGATGTACCTGCTTGCGCTGGAACAGGGCAAGCTACTCGGCCAGCGTTGCCCCGAGTGCGCCAAGGTGTACATCCCCCCGCGCGCTGCCTGCCCCGTCGACGGGGTCCCGACGCAGGAGATCGTCGAGCTTCCCGACCGCGGGATCGTGACCACGTTCTGCATCGTCAACGTGCCGTTCTACGGGCAGAAGATCACTCCCCCCTATGTCGCCGCGTACGTCCTGCTCGACGGTGCCGACATCGCCTTCCTGCATCTGATCCTGGACTGCCGCGCCGAGGACGTGCGGATGGGCATGAAGGTGGAAGCGGTGTGGCGTCCCCGCGAAGAGTGGGGACCCGCGTTGCAGAACATCGAGTATTTCCGCCCCACCGGCGCGCCGGACGCACCCTATGACTCATTCAAGGAGCACTTGTGAGAGACGTCGCCGTGGTCGGCTTCGCCCAGACCCCGCAGGTACGGCGTCACGACGGCACCACCAACGGTGTCGAGATGCTCATACCGATCTTTGCGGAGGTGCTCGGGGGTCTCGGCCTCACCAAGGCTGATATCGACTTTTGGTGCTCGGGGTCCTCGGACTACCTCGCGGGGCGTGCATTCTCGTTCATCTCCGCGATCGACGCGATCGGACCGGTACCGCCGATCAACGAGTCACACGTCGAGGCAGATGCCGCCTGGGCGCTGTACGAGGCGTGGTGCAAGTTGCAGACCGGTGAGGTCGACACCGCGCTGATCTACGGCTTCGGCAAGTCCTCGGCCGGGGACGTCAGGCGCGCGATGGCCCTTCAGTTGGACCCCTATACGGTCTCACCACTGTGGCCGGACACGCTCGCCGTCGCTGGGCTGCAGGCCAGGATGGGTTTGGACGCCGGACTGTGGAGCGAGCGCGACATGGCAGATGTCGCCGTCCGCAGCCGACGAGACGCGCAGGCGAACCCGAACGCACAGCTGTCCGGGTCCAAGGACGCGGACGAACTGCTCGCGCAGCCCTACCTCGCCGAACCCCTGCGTCAACACGATTGCGCGCCGATCACCGACGGGGCGTCAGTGATCGTGCTGGCCGCGCAGGGGCGGGCGCGTGAGCTGGTGGAACGCCCGGCATGGATCACCGGGATCGCGCACTGCATAGACTCCGCGAACCTGGGCGCGCGCGATCTGACGGTCTCGGCCTCGACCACCGCTGCGGCGAGCGGCGCCGCCACTGCTGCGAGCGGTGGTATCGAGGTGGCTGAGCTGCAATCGCCGTTCACCCACCAGGAGCTCATCCTGCGCCGCGCCCTGGACCTGTCCGACTCGGTCCGGATCACCCCGTCCGGGGGCGCGCTCGCGGGCAACCCGATGTTTGCCGCCGGCCTGGTCCGGATCGGCGAGGCCGCCAAGCAGATCTTCACCGCATCTGCCGGCAAAGTCCTGGCGCATGCCACCAGCGGGCCCGCGCTGCAACACAACCTCGTCTGCGTGATGGAAGGCCGGGCATGAGTCAGCTCAAGCAGCGAGCCGCCGTGCTCGGTACTGGCCAGACCCACCACCGGGCCAAGCGTGCGGACGTGTCGATGGCGGGGCTCTGTCGCGAGGCCATCGACCGGGCGATGGCGGATGCGCAGGTCGAGTGGAAGGACATCGACGCGGTCGTCGTCGGCAAGGCGCCGGACTTCTTCGAAGGCGTCATGATGCCCGAGCTGTTCCTGGCCGACGCGCTTGGAGCGGTGGGCAAGCCACTGATCCGCGTGCACACCGCCGGATCGGTGGGCGGTTCGACCGCGATCGTGGCGGCGAGTCTGATCCAGTCCGGAGTGCACGACCGGGTGCTCGCGGTGGCCTGGGAGAAGCAATCGGAGTCCAACGCGATGTGGGCCTTGTCGATCCCGATTCCGTTCAACATGCCGGTCAACGCAGGGGCCGGTGGATACTTCGCCCCGCACGTGCGCTCCTACATCCGCCGCTCCGGCGCACCTGGCCACATCGGGGCGCTCGTCGCCGTGAAGGACCGGCTCAACGGCGCCAAGAATCCGTACGCCCACCTTCGACAGCCGGAGATCACTCTCGACTCCGTGCAGGCCTCGACGATGTTGTGGGATCCGATCCGCTACGACGAGACCTGCCCGTCCTCCGACGGTGCCTGTGCGGTGGTGTTGGGAAGTGAGGCCGCAGCGGCCGCAGTGCAGCGTCCGGCGTGGATCCACGCCACCGCGATGCGTTCGGAGCCGACCACCTACGCCGGACGTGACCAGGTCAACCCGCAGGCGGGCCGCGATGCCGCGGCAGCGCTGTGGAAGCAGGCGGGTATCACCAACCCGCTGGAGCAGATCGACGTCGCCGAGATCTACGTGCCGTTCTCCTGGTTCGAGCCGATGTGGCTCGAGACACTGGGGTTCATGCCCGAGGGCAAGGGCTGGACGCTGACCGAAGCGGGCCAGACGGCGATCGGGGGCAAGCTACCGATCAACGCCTCCGGCGGAGTGCTCAGCTCGAACCCGATCGGAGCATCGGGAATGCTGCGGTTTGCGGAGGCGGCGATGCAGGTGATGGGGCGCGCCGGCGATCACCAGGTCGACGGCGCGCGTACCGCGCTTGGGCATGCCTACGGCGGCGGATCGCAATTCTTCGCCATGTGGGTGGTCGGCGCCGAGCGTCCCTGACTGCGCGCAGCGACGGTTGGGCGGCACCGACAAATGAAGTGGCAGCGTCAATGAGAGGGCACGTCCATGAGAGGGCAGCGTCAATGACAGGGGCAGCGATGAGCGACTCGATCGTCGACTGGAAGGCACCATCCAAGGCGCCGCACCCCGCACGGGACGCGGCGCTGAGGTCCTATGACGCGGTGTGCCGTAAGGACAAGGACGCGTGGCTGGCGCTGTTCACCGAGGACGGCTGGATCGAGGATCCGGTCGGTCCGTCGGTGTTCGACCCAGAGGGAAGGGGCCACCACGGTCAGCAGGGGCGATCCGCGTTCTGGGATCTGACCATCGCCAATGTCGAGCGATTCGTCTTCGAGATCACCGACTCGTTCGCGGCCGGCAACGAGTGCGCCAACACCGGTGTGATCCACACCCTGATGGGCAACGGGTACCAGGTCGACACCGAGGGTGTGTTCGTGTACCGCGTGGACGACAGCGGCATGCTGGTGTCGCTGCGCGCCATCTGGGAATTCGACCGTTCGATGGCGACGGCCCATCAGCTCTGAGCGCGCTAGTGGACGACCGGGCAGCCGTAGCTGACGGGGAGCTCCTTGATGCCGTTGAGCCAGCCCGAGCGCAGCCGCCTCGGGTCACCGAGGGCCTTGATGTCAGGCAGGTGATCGGCGATGGCGTTGAAGATGAGATTCATCTCCAGGCGCGCGAGGTTCGCGCCGATGCAATAGTGCGCGCCGGTGCCGCCGAAGCCTAGGTGTGGGTTCGGGTCGCGCAGGATGTTGAATTCGTATGGGTTCTCGAAGACCTGCTCATCGAAGTTGGCGGCCGCGTAGTACAGGCCTACCCGCTGGCCCGCCTTGATCTCCTGATCACCGAGGACGGTGTCCTGCTTCGCGGTCCGCTGGAACGCCACGACCGGGGTGGACCAACGGACGATCTCGTCGGCGGTGGTCTCCGGCCGCTCGCGCTTGTACAGCTCCCACTGGTCGGGATTCTCCATGAACGCGACCATGCCGTGGCTGATCGCGTTGCGTGTGGTCTCGTTACCCGCAACCGAGAGCAGGATGGTGAAGAATCCGAACTCGTCCGAGGAAAGCTCGTTGCCATCGATATCCGCGGTGACGAGCTTGGTGACGATGTCCTGGGCTGGGCAGGCCTTGCGTTCCTCGGCGACCGCCATGAAATAGCTCAGCATCTCGAACGAGGCGACCTCGCCGTCGGAAGGGTCGAAGTCGGGGTCGTCGTAGCTGACCATCATGTTCGACCACTCGAACAGCTTGCCGCGGTCCTCTTGGGGAACGCCCAGAAGCTCTGCGATCGCCTGCAGGGGCAGCTCGCACGCGACATCGCGGACGAAGTCACCCTCGCCGTTGGCCAGCGCCGTCTTCACAATGTTCTGCGCGCGCTCGGCCAGGGCTTCTTTGAGGTTGTTGACCGCGCGGGGGGTGAATCCGCGGGAGATGATCGCGCGCATTCGGGTGTGTTGCGGTGCGTCCATGTTGAGCAGGATCACCCGCTGCATATCGATCTGGTCGCGATCCATCTCCTCCTTGAAGCGGATGATCGCGCCGTTCTCGTAGCTGGAGAAGACCGCGTCATTGCGCGAGGCCTCCTTGACGTCGGCATGCCGGGTGAGCACCCAGTGCCCCTCATCGTCGAAGCCGTCGCGGTGTCGAGGTTGTGATTGCCACCAGACCGGGGCAGTGCGGCGGATCTCAGCCCATTCCGCGCGTGGCAGGCCTTTCATGTACATATCCGGGTCGTTGACGTCGAAGCCCTCGGGGAGCTGCGGCTGTGCGCTGGACACGTGGGCTTGCCTCCTCATGGTTTTGTAACACGTTCTACTGGCATTGAAGCACACTGCGTTCAGCAAAGTGAAGAGCACAACGGGGATCGCTTGCAGTTCAATCGAAACGTGTTCTACTTTGTTGCGCAGGCAAGCGGCGCCGTGGAGAGGAGAGGTTTGTGGGCAACCCGGTGATAGTCGAGGCGGTTCGCACGCCGATCGGCAAGCGCGGTGGCTGGTTGGCCGGGCTACCTGCCGCCGAGGTACTGGCGGCCGCGCAGCGCGGCGTGGTCGAGCGGGCCGGCATCGATCCCGCGCTGGTCGAGCAGTTGATCGGCGGCTGCGTGACCCAGGCCGGCGAGCAGTCGAACAACGTGACCCGGGTGGCTTGGTTGAGCGCGGGCATGCCGTGGCAGGCCGGGGCCACCACGATAGATGCCCAGTGCGGGTCCGCGCAGCAGGCCAATCATCTTGTTGCCGGCCTCATCGCGACCGGCGCCATCGACGTAGGGATCGCCTGCGGGGTCGAGGCGATGACACGAACCCCGTTGGGGACCAACGTCGGCAGCAGCGGCATCCCACGTCCCGAATCGTGGGACATCGACCTGCCCAACCAGTTCTTGGCCGCGGAGCGCATCGCAGAACGCCGGGCGCTGACGCGCGCGGACCTGGACGCATTCGGGCTGGCGTCACAGCACAAAGCCGGTCGAGCCTGGGACGAGGGGCGTTTCGAGCGCGAGGTGATCGCCGTTCAGGCGCCGGTGCTTGACGGCGAGGGCAAGCCGACCGGCCAGACCCGTGCGGTCCAGCGGGATCAAGGCATGCGCGAGACCACCCTGGAGGGTCTGGCCGCGCTCAAACCCGTGTACGAAGGCGCCCGTCACACCGCAGGTACCTCGTCGCAGATCTCGGACGGAGCAGCCGCGGTCCTGCTGATGAACGAGGCCCGGGCGAAGGCGCTGGGGCTGCGCCCTCGGGCACGCATCGTCACCCAATGCCTGGTCGGTGCGGAGCCGTACTACCACCTGGACGGACCGGTTCAGGCCACCGAGCGCCTGCTCGAGCGCAGCGGAATGACGATCGCCGACATCGATCTCTTCGAGGTCAATGAGGCATTCGCCTCGGTACCCCTGTCCTGGATGCAGGTGCACGGTCCCGACCCCGAACGCGTCAACGTCAATGGCGGAGCGATCGCGATCGGCCATCCCGTGGGCAGCACGGGGTCCAGGCTCATCACCACGGCACTGCACGAGTTGGAGCGGCGCGACGGCTCCACCGCATTGATCACGATGTGCGCCGGGGGCGCGCTGTCCAGCGGCACCATCATCGAGAGGATCTGACATGGGCAACGATTCGACAGGTTTCACCGATGTCGTCAACGCGCCGCCCGACAAGATAATCGCCGCGCTCGCGGACTTCGACTCATTCCCGCAGTGCAAGCCAGTGTCCTGGAGTGTGAGGTGCTCGAGCGTGACACCGACGGGCGAGGATCGCTGGTCCGCATGCGGGTCGACGCCAAGATCCGCAAGCTCGACTATGTCGTGCGCTACAGCTACGACCTGCCACACAGCCTGTCCTGGGACCAGGAGAGTGGGGATCTGAAGGAAAACACTGGCAAGTACACCTTCGTTCCGCGTGCAGATGGAGGCACAGACGTGACCGTCGACATCACCGCTGAGGTCGGCTTCTTCGTCCCTGGACCGATGAAGAACCTCATCCGCGAGCAGTCGCTGAAGAACTCGATGCGCGAACTCAAGAAGCGCGTCGAATCCTGAGCGAGCTGGTTACGCGCCGTAGACCGGCGCGGCGGCGGGGGCCTTCGACAACAGGTCGGCGACCACCGGGCCGAGTTCGGCCGGTTCCCACCGGGCACCCTTGTCGGCCTCAGGACCGTGCTGCCACCCGTCGGCGAGCGAAATCTTGCCGCCCTCGACCTCGAACACGCGACCGGTGACGTGCGCCGACTGCGAACTGCCCAGCCAGACCACCAGCGGGGACACGTTCTCCGGTGCCATCGCATCAAACCCGTGCTCTGGCTTTGCCATGGTCTCGGTGAACGCGCCCTCGGTCATTCGCGTGCGGGCGGCCGGCGCGATTGCGTTGACGGTGATGCCGTAACGCCCCATCTCCGCGGCCGCGACGACCGTGAGGGCGGCGATGCCGGCCTTGGCGGCCGAATAGTTCCCCTGCCCCACGCTGCCGAGCAGCCCCGCGCCCGAACTCGTATTGATGATTCGGGCCTCGGGCTGGCGCCCCAGCTTCGACTCGGCCCGCCAGTAGGCCGCGGCATGACGCAGCGGGGCGAAGTGTCCCTTCAGGTGCACCCGGATCACCGCGTCCCATTCCTGCTCGGAGAGGTTGGCGAGCATCCGGTCACGGAGAAATCCGGCATTGTTGACCAGCACGTCGAGTCGCCCGAATTCGGCCACCGCGACCTCGACAAGGTGCTCGGCTCCGGCCCAGTCGGCGACATCGTCGGTGTTGGCGACGGCGTTGCCGCCGATGGCGTGGATCTCGTCCACCACCTGCTGGGCCGGGCCGGCTTCGGCTCCGCTGCCGTCGAGCGCGACGCCCACGTCGTTGACGAGCACCGACGCGCCCTGCGCGGCGAATGCTAGGGCGTGGGCCCTGCCGATCCCCCGCCCCGCCCCAGTGATGATGACCGCCCGACCTGCACACAAACCACTCATGCGCGACCCTCCACATTCGCTGCTGACAGGAACGCCGGCGCCTCTCCCCCGCCGTGCACGGCGAGGCACGCACCTGTGACGTAGGACGCGAGGGGCGAGGCGAGAAACGCGACACAGGTACCGATCTCGCGTGGTTCCGCCAGCCGACCCAGCGGTACCGTCCGACCGACCGCGGCGACGGCCGCCTCGTCGCCGTAGTGCAGCGCCGCCTCTTCGGTGCGGACCATGCCGACGGCGAGCGAGTTGACCCGCACCTTGGGTGCCCACTCCACTGCGAGCGTCGCGGTGAGGTTGTCGAGCCCGGCCTTCGCCGCGCCGTAGGCCGCAGTGCCGGGCGACGGGCGGCGCCCGCTCACGCTGCTCACCATCACGATCGAGCCACCCCCGTCCTGGCGCTGCATCACCGCGTTGGCGGCCTGGGCGAGCAGCAACGGCGCGAGCAGGTTCAGCTCGACGACCTTGGCGTGAAATCGCGGACTGGCCTCGGCGGCGAGTGCGTAGGGACTGCCCCCCGCATTGTTGACGAGCAGGTCCAGGCGGGAGTGCCTGGTGACGATGTCGTCGAACAGGCGGGCCACCTGATCCCCGTCGCGAACGTCACATTCAGTGAATTCCGCCGTCCGGCCGTCCGCGTCCGGCAGCGACCGCGGCGCGTGGCGGGCGCAGGTCACGACGACGGCGCCAGTTGCGAGCAGCACCTCACTGATGCCGAGACCGACGCCCCGCACCCCCCCGGTCACCAACACCACGGAGCCCTGCAGGCCCAGGTCCATGAGCACCTCCTGCGTGCTACCCTACCAAGCACTTGCTTGCTCAGGAAGGTGCCCATGGGTATCACCAAGACGTCGGCGGGCGGCGGCGTCACCGTCGTGACGATCGACCACCCTCCGGTGAACGCGCTCCCTGTCAAAGCGTGGTTCGATCTCGGCGATGCGATGCTCGCGGCCGGTCGTGACCTGGACACCCACGTCGTCGTCCTGCGTGCCGAAGGGCGCGGATTCTGTGCCGGCGTGGACATCAAGGAGATGCAACGCACCGCGGGCTACGACGCGCTGATCGGTGCCAATCGGGGTTGCTACGCCGCGTTCGCCGGGGTCTACGACTGCGCCGTCCCGGTCGTGGCCGCGGTACAGGGCTTCTGTCTCGGTGGCGGCATCGGGCTGGTCGGCAATGCCGACATCGTGATCGCCGCCGAGGATGCGACCTTCGGGCTCCCGGAGGTCGACCGCGGAGCCCTCGGCGCCGCGACCCATCTCGGCCGGCTGGTGCCGGGGCACTTGATGCGGGCGCTCTACTACACCGCGAGCACCATCGGCGCTCGGGCGCTGCACGAGCACGGGTCGGTGTATCGCGTGGTCCCCCGCGATGAGCTCGACGCCGCCGCGCTGGAGGTCGCAAACGAGATCGCGGCCAAGGACACCAGGATCATTCGCTGCGCCAAGGAGGCGATCAACGGCATCGAGGTGCAGGACGTGCACCGCAGCTATCGCTATGAGCAGGGCTTCACGTTCGAGTTGAACCTTGCCGGCGTCTCCGACGAGCACCGGCAGGCATTCGTCGACGGCAAGGGTCGGTGACCCTTGCGGGACAAGACGATGACGCCGGACGCGGTGGCCGCGGAGCTTCGCGACGGCATGACGGTGGGCATCGGCGGATGGGGATCACGACGCAAACCCATGGCCCTCGTGCGAGCGATCCTGCGCACCGAGGTGCGAGACCTCACGGTCGTGTCGTTCGGCGGCCCGGATGTGGGCCTGTTGTGCGCGGCGGGCAAGGTCCGGGAGTTGGTCTTCGGGTTCGTCTCGCTGGATTCGATTGCCTACGACCCGTGGTTCGCGCGCGTCCGCCAGGCGGGCCAGATCGCGGTGCGCGAGTTGGATGAGGGGATGGTCGTGGTCGGGCTGCGGGCAGCAGCCCAGCGGCTGCCGTTCCTGCCCATCCGGGCCGGTCTCGGTTCGGACGTGCTCACCTGGAACCCGGCGCTGCGGACGGTGCGGTCCCCCTACGACGACGGGGAGGAGTTGATCGCGATGCCGGCGCTCCCCCTCGACATCGCGCTCGTGCATCTCAACCGCGCGGACCGTCATGGCAACGCCGGCTACCTAGGTCCGGATCCCTACTTCGACGATCTGTTCTGCATGGCCGCCGAACGCAGTTACGTCTCGTGCGAGCAGGTCGTGGCGACCGAGGAACTGGCCGCTGCCGGGCCGCAGTCGATGCTGCTCAACCGCATGATGGTCACCGGTGTCGTCGAGACGCCTGGCGGGGCGCACTTCACTTCGTGCGTGCCGGACTACGGTCGAGATGAGGCGTTCCAGCGCGAGTACGCCGCCGCGGCGACCGACCTGGACCGGTGGCCGTCCTTCGTCCAGACATACCTGTCCGGGAGCGAGGCCGCGTACCAGCAAGCGACCCGCGTGCGGGCCAGACAATGAGCCGGCCGGTGAGCGAGGAAGGGCGCCCCGCGAGCAGGGCAGACGTGTGCGCCGCCGCGTGTGCGGATCTCTTCCGAGGCGCGGGCGAGATCCTCGCCAGTCCGATGGGGACCATGCCGCTGGTCGGGGCGCGATTGGCCAGGTTGACCTTCGAACCCGACCTGGTGCTGTCCGACGGCGAGGCCTACCTGCTCTCGGAGCCGCCGCCGTTGGGGGCGTCCGCGCCGCTGGAGGGCTGGCTGCCCTATCGGAGGGTCTTCGACGTGGTCGCCTGGGGGCGCCGCCATGTCGTCATGGGAGCCAACCAGATCGACCGCTTCGGCAACCAGAACATCTCCTGCCTCGGTGATCATGACGCGCCCACGAGGCAGATGTTCGGCGCGCGCGGAGCCCCGGGCAACACTGTCAATCACCGCACGAGCTACTGGGTCCCCCGGCATACGCCGCGGGTCTTCGTCGAGCACGTCGACATGGCGTCCGGGGTCGGCTACGACCGCGCTGGGGGCGCCGCGGGTCGCTTCCACGACGTCTACCGCGTAGTGACGAACCTCGCCGTACTCGATTTCGGCGCGCCGGATCGCTGCATGCGGCTGGTCTCCGTCCACCCCGGAGTCACCGTCGATGAGGTGGTGGCGGGGACGGGCTTCGTGCTGCACACAGACGGTGTGCAGACCACCCGAGTCCCCAGCAGCACCGAACTGGACCTGCTGGCGAGACTGGATCCCGCCGGATTGCGGGAGAAGGAGGTCTCCGCGTGACCGGGCTGCGCACCGCGCTCACCGAGCTGGTCGGGGTGCGGCATCCCGTCGTCCAGACCGGGATGGGATGGGTGGCCGGCTCGCGGCTGGTCGCGGCGACCGCGGAGGCCGGGGGGCTCGGCATCCTCGCCTCGGCCACCATGACCTACGCCGAGCTGGAGAGGGCGGTCGCCGAGACGAAGCTGCGCACTTCCAAGCCGTTCGGAGTGAATCTGCGCGCCGATGCTGCCGACGCCTGCGCCCGGGTCGATCTGCTGATCGAGCAGGACGTGCGCGTCGCCTCCTTCGCGTTGGCGCCCAAGCAGCAATTCATCCAACGACTCAAGGACGCTGGTGTCGTTGTCGTGCCGTCGATCGGTGCCGCCAAACACGCGCGCAAGGTCGCCGACTGGGGTGCCGACGCCGTCATCGTGCAGGGGGGCGAGGGCGGCGGGCATACTGGCGGGGTCGCGACCACGCTGCTGCTCCCCTCAGTGCTGGACGCGGTCGACATCCCGGTCATCGCCGCCGGCGGATTCTTCGACGGACGGGGTCTGGCCGCCGCCCTGTCCTACGGGGCGGCCGGCGTCGCGATGGGCACGAGGTTCCTGCTGACCAAGGAGAGCACCGTCCCCGAGGCAGTCAAGCAGGCCTACCTCGAACGCGGCTTGGACGGCACTGTCGTGACCACCCGGGTGGACGGGATGCCACATCGCGTGCTGCGCACCGATCTGGTCGACCACCTGGAGAACTCGAGCCGGGCCACGGGCCTGTGGCTCGCCGTCCGCAACGCGGCCCGGTTCAAGAAGCTGACCGGCCTGTCCTGGCGGGACATGATCACCGAGGGGCTGGCCACCAAGCACGGCAAGGAGCAGAGCTGGTCTCAGATGATCATGGCGGCCAACACCCCGATGCTGCTGCGCGCGGGCCTCGTCGAGGGCAGGGCAGACGCCGGGGTACTGGCCAGCGGCCAGGTGGTCGGCATGCTCGCCGACCTGCCGACCTGCGACGACCTGATCAGCTCGATCGTCGCCGAGGCCGCGACGATCCTCACCGCGCTGCCGGGACTGCTCGACTAGCCAGGCGACGCGGCGGCGTGCGTCAGAGTCGCTCGATGATAATGACGTTGGCCTGCCCGCCGCCCTCGCACATGGTCTGCAGGCCGTAGCGCCCACCGGTGCGTTCCAGTTCGTTGAGCAGGGTCGCGAACAGTTTCGTTCCGGTGGCCCCGATCGGGTGGCCCAGCGCGATGGCCCCGCCGTTGACGTTCACCTTGGACAGGTCGGCGTCAAGCTCCTTCGCCCAGGCCAGCACGACGGAGGCGAACGCCTCGTTGATCTCGATGAGGTCGATCTCCGCAAGCGACATCCCGGCGCGTGCCAGGGCATAGCGAGTCGCCCGGATCGGCGCGGTGAGCATGTAGATCGGATCGTCAGCGCGGACCGAGATGTGGTGCACCCGGGCCCGCGGGGTCAGACCATACCGGCGTAGCGCCGCCTCGGAGGCGACAAGGGTGGCGCTGGCGGCGTCCGAGATCTGCGAGGCGAGCGCTGCGGTGACACGGCCACCCTCGCGCAGGGTCTTGAGTCCGGCCATCTTCTCCAGCGTCGTGTCGGCGCGCGGGCCCTCATCGGTGGTGAAGTCGCCGACGGGCACTATCTCGTTGTCGAAGCGTCCGCCCGCGATGGCGGCGACGGCCCTGCGGTGGCTGGAAAGGGCGAAGCCCTCCATATCCTCGCGCGAGATGTCCCAACGCTCGGCGATCAGGTCCGCGGCCAGGAACTGTGACACCTCCTTGTCGCCGTAGCGATGCGCCCAGCCGGTTGATCCCTCGAACGGTGTGGCGTACCCGAACTGCTCGCCGACGGTCATCGCCGAGGCGATCGGGATCTGACTCATGTTCTGCACGCCGCCGGCCACCACCAGGTCCGCCGTACCGCTGAGCACAGCCTGCGCCGCGAAGTGCACCGACTGCTGCGCCGAGCCGCACTGGCGATCGATGGTCACCCCAGGAACCTCGTCGCTGAATCCGGCAGCCAACCAGCACGTGCGCGCGATGTCGCCGGCTTGCGGCCCTAGGGTGTCGACACACCCGAAGATGACGTCGTCGACGTCGTCGGGGTCAGCGCTCGGGTTGCGGGCGAACAGCGCTTTGATGACGTGTGCCCCCAGGTCCGCGGGATGCAGCTGGGACAGGGCGCCCTTTCGCCGGCCAACGGGGGTGCGGACGGCATCGACGATGTAGGCCTCGGTCATGTCGTGGCTCCACTTCTGCGGACTTCGTATGTTCCTACGGCTTCGTCGCGGATCATCAGGTGGCCGTCCGACGCACCGGGCGGCGTCGGGCCGAGATGCCGTCCAGCACGATGCTGAGATATTGCTCGGCGACGGTCGCGACGTCCACCGTGCCACCCGGTCGGTACCACCGGACGCCGACCCAGACGGTGTCGCGCAGGAAGCGGTACGCGAGGTCGACGTCGAGGTCGGCGCGGAAACCTCCGTCCTGGACCCCGTCGCTCAGGATGCCACGCCACAGTGATCGGAATTCTGCCCAGCGATCTCCGATGTAGGCGAAGCGATCCTCGTTGGCCAGTCGGCGAGCTTCGTTCTGGTAGATCGCGACCTGGTCGTGACGCTGGTCGATCGCCTCGAAGGAGGCGATCACGACGGCCTCCAGTGTCTCGCGTGGGCCTAGGCGCTGTTCGACGATCTGCCGGTACCGGCCGAAGAGATAGTCGAGGAAGTCCTGCAGGATCTCGTCGACCATCGACTCCTTCGAGTCGAAGTGGTGGTAGAGGCTCCCGGACAGGATACCGGCGGCATCTGCAATGTCGCGCACCGTCGTGGCCCGCAGCCCGCGCTCGGCGAACAGGGTGGCAGCGATCGCGAGCAGTTCGGCTCGCCGATCGGTGGAGGTCGCGGTGCTCATGGGTGTTGGCTGCTCACCGAGATGATCTCTCCGGTGAGATAGGACGCGTAGTCGCTGGCCAGGAACACCATGACGTTCGCGACCTCCCATGGCTCGGCGTACCGGCCGAAGGCCTCGCGCTGGGTCAGCTCGGCCAGCAGCTCGTCACTGGTGACCTTGGCCAGGTGTGGATGCATCGCGAGGCTGGGCGCGACCGCGTTGACGCGGATGTTGTGTCGGGCGACGTCGAGCGCGGCGCACCGGGTCAGCGCCATCACTCCCGCCTTCGCTGCGGCGTAGTGGGCCTGGCCCTGCTGTGCCCGCCAACCGATCACCGAGGAGTTGTTGACCACCGCTCCGCCGTGCCCCTGGGCGACCATCTGGCTCAGTGCCGCACGGGTGCAGCGGAAGGTGCCGTTGAGTGTGACGTCGAGCACGCGCAACCATTCGTCATCGCCCATCTCGAGCACGGACCTGGTGCCGCCCAGTCCGGCATTGTTGATCATCACGTCCAAGCGTCCGAAGGCAGCGACCGTGGCGGCGACGAGGTTGACCACCTGCGCCTCGTCGGTGACATCGCAGGCGACTGCCCGGACGGCGTCGGCGTGCGTAGCCCGCAGCATCTCCAGAGTCTCGTTCAGCCGGCGCTCGTGCCAGTCGCTGATGACGACCTGGGCGCCCTCCTCCAGGCACCGTCGAGCGGCGGCCAGGCCAATACCCGCCCCGGCGGACGCGGTCACCGCCACGACCTTGCCGGCGAGCAGTTCGTGCGCCGCGGGATATGGCGCCGGCGCCGGCGTCGATGTCGATGTCGATGTCGAAGTCGAAGTCATATTCGGGCCTCGCGGGGTAGGCCCAGGGTGCGCTCGGCGATGATGTTGCGCTGGATCTCGTCCGAACCGCCGTAGATCGTGTCGGCTCGGGTGAACAGGAACAGGCGCTGCCACTCGTCGAGGCCGCCGTGCTGCGCGTCGGTCGATCCGGCGGCGATCATCGAATCCGCGCCGCGCACCTGCATCGCGAGCTCGCCAAGGTTGCGGTGCCAGGGAGCCCAAAGCAACTTGGCAACTGAAGCCTCGGGGCCCGGTGTGCCGGCACCGGCGGTGACGCTGGCCAATGTCCGCACGGCATGTGCGCGCATGACTTCAAGCTCCATCCACGCACGGCTCAGGCGCTCGCGCAGGACGGGGTCCTGCGCGGCTCCGTTGCGGCGAGCGAGTGCGATGATGCGGTCCAGTTCGCGCCGGAACCCCACCTGCTGGCCGAGGGTCGACACCCCGCGCTCGAAGCCCAGGGTGCCCATTGCGACCCGCCAGCCGTCGCCCGGCTCGCCGACGACCAGTGAGGCGGCCGTGCGCGCGTCGTCGAAGAAGACCTCGTTGAACTCCGAGGTGCCGGTCAGTTGCTTGATCGGGCGAACCTCGACGCCTGGCTGGTCCATCGGCACGAGCAGGTAGGACAGCCCATGGTGGCGTTTGCTGCCGACCTCCGTCCGGGCCAGTACGAAGCACCAGTCCGCCAGGTGCGCCAGCGACGTCCACACCTTCTGGCCGGTGAGCGACCACTCCTGCCCTACCAGGCGAGCCACGGTCGACACGGAAGCGAGATCGGACCCAGCGCCCGGTTCCGAGTACCCCTGGCACCACAGCTCCCGGACGTCGGCGATGGCCGGCAGGAACCGGGCCTGTTGCTCAGGCGTGCCGAAGGCGATCAGCGTCGGGCCGAGTAGTTCCTCGCCGAAGTGGTTCACCCGAGCGGGCGCGTCGGCCGCGGCGTACTCCTCGTGGAAGATGACCTGCTGTGACAGCGGGAGGGCCCGGCCGCCGTGTTCGACAGGCCAGCCCAGGCAGGTCCACCCGGCGGCGGCGAGGTGTCGGTCCCAGGCAAGACGTTCCTCGTAGGCCTCGTGCTCGCGCCCCGGGCCGCCCAGGCCGCGCACTGCCTCGAACCGACCTGACAGGTTCGTGGCGAGCCACTCGCGGATGTCGCGACGGAACGCCTCGTCGGCGATTTCCTGGCTCTCACCCATTCCCGTAAGCTACCCTACCAAGCACTTGCTTTGTAGAGGGGATGCGATGAGCGGCGAGCCGAGGACGACGCCTGCGGCCGTCATCTCCGCCGCCGCCCGGTTCCCCGACCTCGAAGCGATCGTCGACGGCCAGACCCGCCTCACCTTCGCCCAGCTCCATGATCAGGTCCGGCTGCTCGCGCGCTTCTATCTCGCCGAAGGCGTGCGTCCCGGCGATCGCGTGGCGATTTGGTCGCCGAACACCGGCCATTGGGTGCTGGCGGCGCTGGGGGCGCACTATGCCGGGGCGACGCTCGTGCCGATCAACACCAGGTACACCGCCCACGAGGCCGGCGACATCCTGCTGCGCGCCAGGGTCAAGATCCTGGTCGTTGCGGGTTGGTTCCTCGGCGTGGACCGGTTGGCCAGGCTGCGAGAGGTTTGCCGCGAGGACCCGCTGCCGGACCTGACGGCCGTCCTTCGGGTTCCGCTCACGGCCGAATCCGGCACGACGGCCCCCGAAACCGACGTAGCGCGCGCCGAAACCGACGCGGCGAACCCCGTGATCGAGTGGGACCAGATCGAGACGATCGCGGCCCGAGTACCGGTCGAGCAGGCCGACCTGCGCGCGGCGGCGGTCAGCCCCGACGACATCAGCGACATCCTGTTCACCTCCGGTACGACCGGCCGGAGCAAGGGGGTGATGAGCGCCCACCGCCAGGCCCTCGCGGTGGCTTCGTCCTGGGCGGCATGCGGCCAGGTCAGCAGCGCCGACCGGTACCTGGTGATCAACCCGTTCTTCCACAGCTTCGGCTACAAGGCGGGCATCCTGGTCTGTGTCCTCACCGGCGCCACGATCGTGCCGCAGACGATCTTCGACATCGACGAGGCGATGCGGCTGGTCACCCGTGAGCGGGTGACCGTGCTGCCGGGGCCGCCGACGATCTACCAGGCAATGCTCGACCATTCCAATCGCGGCGCGTTCGACCTCACCTCGCTGCGCTTCGCAGTGACCGGCGCCGCTACGGTTCCGGTCGCTCTGGTCGAACGGATGCAGACAGAACTCAACTTCTCGATCGTGCTCACCGCCTATGGGCTCACCGAGGCTGTCGTGGTGACGATGTGCCGGGCCGAGGACCCCCCGGCGACGGTCGCTCACACGTCAGGCAGGGCGACAGCCGGATTCGAGGTACGCATCGATGACTCCGGAGAGATCCTGCTGCGGGGCCCCAACGTGATGTGCGGATACCTCGACGACCCCGAGGCCACCGCGCAGGCGATCGACGCCGAGGGCTGGTTGCACACCGGTGACATCGGCACACTCGATGCGGCCGGCTACCTGACGATCACCGACCGCCTCAAGGACATGTACATCAGCGGAGGTTTCAACGTGTACCCGGCCGAGATCGAGCAGGCGTTGGCGCGGCTGGACGGCATCGCCGAGTCTGCGGTGATCGGGGTGCCCGACGATCGGCTGGGCGAGGTCGGCAAGGCCTTCGTCATCACTAAGCCGCAGGCGGCTCTCACCGCTGCCGACGTGCTCGAGTTCTGCCGTGACCGGCTCGCCAACTACAAAGTGCCCCGCCACGTCGAATTCCGGACGGACCTCCCCCGCAATGCAACGGGGAAACCACTGAAGCGTCTACTGCGCGAGGAGCACCGATGAGTGAAGCTGTCGTCCTGTACGAGGTGCGCGCGGGTGTTGCGGTCATCACGATGAACCGGCCGCAGTATCGCAACGCCCAGAACTCGGCGATGACCTATGCGCTCGATGCGGCGTTCGGGCGCGCTGTCGAGGACGACGAGGTCTCCAGCATCGTGCTCGCCGGATCGGGCAAGCACTTCTCGGCGGGGCATGACATCGGCACCCCGGGGCGCGACGTCGATGTTCACTTCGACAACACCGCGGTGATGTGGTGGGACCACCTCGGCAAGCAGGGCGGCGATCTGCGTTACGCGCGCGAGATGGAGGTCTATCTGGGTATGTGCCGGCGCTGGCGGGAGATCCCCAAGCCGACGATCGCCATGGTGCAGGGCGCGTGCATCGCCGGCGGCCTGATGCTCGCTTTCGTCTGCGACCTGATCGTCGCGGCCGAGGACGCCTTCTTCGCCGACCCCGTGGTTCGGATGGGTATTCCCGGTGTCGAGTACTTCGCGCACCCATGGGTGCTGGGTCCACGCGCCGCCAAGGAGATCTTGTTCACTGGTGACCGGTTCTCGGCCCAGCGCGCCTACGAGTGGGGCATGGTGAATCGCGTCGTGCCGGCCGACGCGCTGGAGACCGAGACCCTGGCCATCGCGGCCCGCATAGCCGCGATGCCGCGCTTCGGCCTGGCGCTCACCAAGCGTGCGGTCAATCAGTGTGAGGACGCCATGGGCATGCGCACCGGGATGGACTCGGTGTTCGGGCTGCACCACTTCGCCCACGCGCACAACGCGGAGGCGGGGGCGGACTCGCTCGGCGGTATGGACGCGAAATCGATGAAATCGGCGGCCGAGTAGTGGATCTCGACCTCGACGAGGCGACGATCGCATTCCGTGACGAGGTCCGCGAATTCCTTGCCGCGAACGTGCCGAGCGGGCCGCTGCCCTCCATGGACACCCGCGAGGGATTCCAGGCACACCGCGAATGGGAGCACCTGCTTGCCGACGCTCGCCTGTCCGTCGTTGCGTGGCCGGCCGAATTCGGTGGCCGCGGCGCGTCACTACTCGAATGGGTCGTCTTCGAGGAGGAGTACTTCGCCGCCGGCGCCCCCCTTCGGGTGAGTCAGAACGGCATCTTCCTGCTCGCCCCCACCCTCTTCGCCCACGGCACAACCGAGCAGCTCAGCCGCCACCTGCCGCCGATGGGACGGGCAGACGAGATCTGGGCGCAGGCGTGGTCGGAGCCCGAGGCGGGCAGTGATCTTGCCGGATTGCGTAGCACGGCACAGCGGGTCGACGGTGGCTGGCTGCTCGCGGGTCAGAAGACCTGGAGCACCCGGGCGACCTACGCGGACCGTGGCTTCGGACTGTTCCGCTCGGATCCTGCGGCCGAGAAGCACCGCGGACTCACCTATTTCCTGTTCGACCTGCGCGACCCTGGCGTGACCGTGCGCGGCATCGCGCAACTGGACGGCGAGCCGGGCTTCGCCGAGATCTTCCTCGACGACGTGTTCGTCGCCGACCACGACGTCCTCGGCCCGGTCGGCGAAGGCTGGCGGGTCGCTATGAGCACAGCGAGCAATGAACGCGGTCTCTCGCTGCGCAGCCCGGGGCGCTTCCTGGCATCGACGTCGCGGTTGGTCGACCAATGGCGGGCGACCTGCGACGTGCACGACACAGCCCTGAGTGACCGAGTCGTGGACGCCTGGATCGGGGCTCGCGCCTACCAGTTGCACACCTTCGCCACGGTCACCCGGCTGGCCGACGGAGGAGAGCTGGGAGCCGAATCGAGCATCGGCAAACTGTTCTGGTCCGAGCTGGACGTGGCCATCCATGAGACGGCTTTGGAGCTGGCCGGACCCCGCGCGGAGTGCGCGGGACCGTGGATGGACGGCTACCTGTTCTCCCTGTCCGGGCCGATCTACGCGGGCACGAATGAGATCCAGCGCAACGTCGTCGCCGAACGTCTGCTCGGTCTGCCCCGGGGCGAGCGGTGAGGTTCGCCCCGTCGAAGGAGCAGGAGCACTTCGGAGCGAGCCTGCGGGACCTCCTCGATGCCGCCGAGGTCCCGGCCGTGGCTCGGGCGTGGGCCCTCGATGACTTCGCCGCCGGCCGGCAACTGTGGAAGCGGCTGGGCGAGGCTGGGGTAACCGCGTTGGGGCTGACGCGGACACAGGGCGGGTACGGCGCGGATGCGGTGGATCTGGTCATCGGCTTCCTAGAGCTGGGACGGGCGGCCGTTCCGGGGCCGTTCGTCGAGTCCGCGGCCGTCCTGCCGGTGCTTCTCGGCGAACCCGCGCATGCGGATCCACAACGCGTTGCCGCGCACGCGGAGACGCTCGCTGCATTGGCCGAGGGCGACCTGATGGCCACCGTGGCGATACCTCCCGAGGTTCCCTTCGCCGTGGACGCGGGTGCTGCGGACGCGATCTTCCTCGTCCAGCACGACAGGCTGATGTCGGCGACCGCCACCACGGAAGTCGGGTCTGTCGACCGGGCTCGCCGGCTTGCCGAGGTGTCCGCCACCGCCGAGGTGGCGCAGCGAGTGGAGACTGCCGCTGCGTGCGACATGGGGGCGCTGGCCACCGCTGCCCAGATCCTGGGTGCCGGCGACGCCGTACTCCGGCGGGCCACGGAGTATGCGACCCAACGCAGGCAGTTCGGTCGCCCCATCGGTCAGTTTCAAGCGGTCAAGCACCAGTTGGCCGACGCGATGGTCGGGCTCGAGCTGGCACGACCGCTGCTGTTCGGCGCGGCCGTCTCCGTTACCGCGCAGGCATCGACGGCGCGCCGTGACATCTCGGCCGCGAAGCTCGCGTGCACGAGCGCGGCATACCGGGCCTCGCGTGCCTCGCTGCAGGTACATGGCGCGATCGGCTACACGGCGGAGTACGACCTGTCGCTGTGGCTGACCAAGATCCGGGCCCTGGTGTCGAGCTGGGGCACTGCACGGGTGCACCGTTCACGAGTGCTGGACGCAATATGACGGTCCTGACGCCGGAGCAGATCGGTCTGCGCGAGTCTGTGCGTGCGCTGCTGGCCAAACGGTGCGACCCCGCCGCGGTCCGCGCGGCGATGGTGAGTCCCGAGGGCGTGGATCGCGCGTTGTGGGTAGCGCTGTGTGATCAGATCGGGGTGGCCGCGCTGAGCATCCCCGAACGCTTCGGCGGGATCGGTGCGACGCCGCTCGACCTGCACGTCGTCCTCGAAGAGCTCGGCAGGGCCCTCACCCCGTCGCCGATGCTCGGTTCGGCCGTCCTCGCGGCCCAGACGCTGCTCGCGCTTGACGACGAGGACGCCAACACCCGGCTGCTGCCCGCGCTCGCCACCGGGGCGTCGACGGTGTCGCTCTGTTGGGCCGGCGAGTCAGGTCGCTGGGACCCCGCCGCCGCCGCCGTCCAGGCCGAGGACGGCGCGCTCACCGGCTCGACCCACTTCGTGCTCGACGCCGCCACCGCAGACGTGCTGCTGGTGGTGGCCACGGTGGGCAGCGAGATCGGGGTCTTCGAAGTCGCCCCGGACGCCACAGGGGTGACCCGGACCGCGCGGGCCACGATGGACCTCACCCGGCGACTGTCGACGGTGCAGTTCGAGCGGACGCCCGGGCGCAGGCTCGCACGAGACAGCGCGACACCCGCGCTCGCCCACGCCCTCGGCGTCGCCCGCATTGCGCTGTCGGCCGAACAGGTGGGCGGCGCGACCCGCATTCTGGAGTCGACGGTCGCGTACGCCAAGGTGCGCGAGCAGTTCGGCCGACCGATCGGCAGCTTTCAGGCGCTCAAACATCGAATGGCTGACCTCTACGTCCTCGCCGAGGCAGCGCGGTCGGCGTCCTACGGCGCGGCGGCCGGCACCGTCGCCCCGGCCGTCGCGAAGGCGTACTGCTCCGAGGCGTACTTCACCATCGCCTCGGCGGCGATTCAGTTGCACGGCGGTATCGCGATCACCTGGGAGCACGACGCCCATCTGTACTTCAAGCGCGCGCAGGGTTCAGCACAACTGTTCGGCGCCCCGAGTGAGCACCTGGCTCACATCGCGACGCTGGCCGGACTGGAGGAGTGACCGTGAAGACACTGCAAGAGCTTTCGGACCGACTCGAGATCCACGACCAGATCACCGCGTACAGCTACGCCGTGGACTTCCATCGTTGGGAGGAGCTGGACGCGATCTTCACCGAGGACGCCGTGCTGGATTTCACCGCCAGCGGCGGTGAGCAGGGGGACCTGGCCACCATCAAGGTGTTCTTCGAGCGAGCCCTGAACATGTTCGCCGGCCATCAGCACCTGATGGGCAACGTCCGGGTTCAGCTCGACGGTGACGCGGCCACCTCCCAGACGATGTGTGACAACCCGATGTCGCTCAAGAGCGAGGGCGACCAGCCGAAGGTGCTGTTCGTGGGGATCTGGTACCACGACACCTGGCGGCGCACGCCTGACGGGTGGAAGATCTCGCACCGAAAGCAGGAGAAGGGGTACATGCACGCGCTGTGATCCACGACGGTCCGGCGATCAGAACCAGTCGTCGTCGCGTGACCAGGTGATCAGGTTGTCCATGATCCCCGGTGTGCGCTCAGCCGCTTCGGTCGCCGTGTAGGCGCCTCGGTAGAACAGCAGCGGGCGCCGGTCGTCCTGCTCGCCCAGCGCGAGCACGCGGCCGACCACGATCCAGTGGTCTCCCCCGTCTACGACGCTCTCTACGCCGCAGTCGATCCAGGTGAGCACGCCGTCGAGCACCGGAGCGCCTGACGGCGCCGATGACCATCCGGTGGCCGCGAATTTGTCCGTGCCGGCCTGCCCGAACAGCGCGCTGACGTCGCGTTGCTCGTGCGCCAGGATGTTGATGCAGAAGTGTCCGGCGGCCTGGATTCGGGGCCAGGTCCGGGATGACTTGCCGGGGCAGAACAACACCAGCGGCGGGTCCAGGGACAGCGCGGCGAACGACTGGCAGGCGAAGCCGACCGGCTCGGTGCCGTCGGTCGCCGCGATCACGGTCACTCCGGTGCAGAAGTGCCCCAGCGCCCGGCGGAAGTGCTGCGCGTCGATTGCCGTCGTCACGGGCAGCACGTCACTTGTGCTTCGCCCCCAGCGTGAAGTCGTGGCCCCACAGGCTGACCGCCGTGCTCTCCCGGGCGATCCAGTCCTCGTCGTGCACCTGGCGACCCTCGCAGCCGAATTCGATGTCGAAACCGCCGGGCGTCTTCATATAGAACGACAACATCAGGTCGTTGACATGGCGCCCGAGCGTCGCGGACAGCGGAACCCCCTTACGGATCGCGCGGTCCAGGCACAGTCCGACATCATCGGCGTCCTTGACCTCCAGCATCAGATGAACGATGCCGGAGGCGGTGGGCAGCGGCAGGAAGGCGAGGCTGTGATGGCGCGGGTTGCAGCCGAAGAAACGCAGCCACGCCGGCGGACCTCCGGACGGGCGCCCGAGGACCTCGGGCGGCAGTCGCATGGAGTCACGCAGTCGGAAGCCGAGCACGTCCCGGTAGAAACGCAGGGCCGCCTCGTCATCACTTGTCGACAGGACGACATGCCCGAGTCCCTGTTCGCCGGTCACGAACCTATGGCCGTATGGACTGACCACGCGACGATGTTCGAGCGCGGCGCCGTGAAACACCTCGAGCGCGTTCCCGGAAGGGTCCTCGAACCTGATCAGCTCATCGACTCGCCGGTCCGCGACCTCGTCCGCGCTGCCGTCCTTAAAGGGCACGCCGGCACTGTCGAGCCTTGACCTGATCTGCTGCAGGTCAGCGGCGTTGGCGGTTTCCCACCCGCTCACGCTGAGCCGGTCAGCGTCGCCGGGAACGATGATGAGCCGCGCCGGGAAGTCGTCCATCCGCAGGTAGAGCGAATCCGGGTCGCCACCCTTGCCCTCGACCATGCCGAGGACCTTGAACGCGTACTCGCGCCAGGCTTGCATGTCGGTCGCCTCGATGCGCAGGTACGCCAGCGAGCGAATGCCCGTCACGAGGGGTCCTTGAGGAAGTCGGCGGTGAGGCGGTTGAACTCGTCGAACTTCTCGAGCATGGCCCAGTGGCCGCAACCGCCGAACACGTGCAACTGGGCCCGCGGGATCAACTTGAGCCCGACCAATGCCCCGTCCAGTGGGTTGACCCGGTCCTCACGGCCCCACACGAGCAGCACCCGCTGGCGCAGTTGGTAGGCCTCGCGCCACAGCATGCTCTCCTCGATCATCTCCGGTTTGGCGAATGTGGCGCCCATGGCCGCCATGCCTCGCAGCGTCTCCGGATCCGAGGCGTACTCGAACCGTTCGGCGACGAGCTCCTCGGTGATCATCGACTGGTCGAAGACGAGGGTTCTGAGGAAATCGGCGAGCTTCTCCTTGGATGGGCCGGGCGGAGCCGCGAAGGCGAACAGCTTCTTGATCCCCTCCGTCGGATCGGCGGAGAGCACATTCAGCATCAGTCCACCCGGCGCCATCAGTACCAACCGCCCGGCACGCTTGCGATGGCGAAGCGCGAAGCGCACCGCAGTCCCGCCGCCAAGGGAGTTGCCGACGAAGTGCGCCCGCTCCACGCCGAGCTGGTCGAGAAGCTCGAGTATCGCGTCAGCGCTGAAGGTATAGAACTGACTGGGCAGCTCGACCGGCTTGTCCGAGCGACCGAAACCGGGCTGGTCGATCGCCAGGACGTGGAATTGGGACGCCAGCACCGCCATGTTCCGGCCGAAGTTCGACCAGGCCGAGGCGCCGGGGCCGCCACCGTGCAGCATGACGACGGTGTCGGCGCTCGGGTCGCCGGCCTGGTGGTAGTGCAGTCGCAATCCTGATGGAAGGTCGGCGAAGTGGCTCGACCCCTGCGCGTCGAGCCCCGATGCCCCTACTGCGGCGTCGGTGGCCGTCACAGCCAGGCGTCCTGGATTTTCATCCCGAGCTCGAACTGGCCGAACAGAACCTGTGCCTTCTCGGGATCGTTGATGGCGTGCACCCGCCCGGCGTGGGCGTCACGCCAGAACCGCTGGATCGGCGTGCCCGCCTTCAGGGCACGCCCGCCGGCACTCTCGAAGAGCCGATCGACGGCCTGGATCGCGGACCCGGTGGCGTTGACCTGGTCGCGGCGTACCCGAACCCGAAGGGCCATGGGGATCTTCTCGCCGGCGGTCACCAAGGCGAGTTCCTCGTCGATGTTTCGTTCTATCTGGAGCACGGCGGCATCGATCTTGCTGGAGGCCTCGGCGATCCGGAGTTGGTTGAACGAGTCGTCAGAGGCCTTCCCACCTGTCGACGCACGGATCCGGTCGCGGGTCCAGCCGACGTAGGCGTCATAGGCCCCGGTCGCCATGCCGACCACCGGGACCGCGATCGAGCAGGAGAAGACCGAGGCGAAGGGGAGCTTGTACAGCGGGGCGGTGTTCACCGCCTGGCCCGGGCAGACGCACTTTCCGGTCTCGATGAAGCTGAGGGTCCGATAGTCGGGCACGAAGACCTCATCGACGATGATGTCGTTGCTGCCGGTGCCGCGCAGTCCGATGGTGTCCCAGACATCGTCGATCTCGTAGTCCGAGCGGGGCAGTAAGAACGTCTTGAAGTCGACGGGTGTGCCCTCGTCGCCCATCACCAGACCGCCGAGGAAGATCCATTGCGCGTGATCGCAACCGGAGGAGAAGCTCCATCTGCCGCTGAAGGTGTAGCCGCCGTCGACGGACTTCGCTCGCCCCATCGGTGCGTAGGAGGAGGAGACCAGGGTGCTGTTGTCCTGACCCCACACGTCATCCTGGGCCCGCTCGTCGTACAGCGCGAGCTGCCAGGGGTGCACGCCGAGCACTGAGGACACCCAGCCGGTGGATCCACAGGCGCTGGCAATCATCCGTACCGCCCGATAGAAATCGACCGGCGACGCCTCCAGCCCGCCGTATCGCCTGGGCTGCAGGAGTCGAAAGAAGCCGGTCCCCTGCAGCGACTTGATCGAGTCGTCGGGAATGCGGCGCAGATCCTCAGTCTCCTGGGCGCGCTCGCGCAGGGTCACAAGCAGTTCTGATACCGCGTCGAGAACCGCCGTCGGGGTGAGCTCAGTCATCGGTTTCTCCCGAATGTCGGGGCCCAAGCAGGGCGTCCTGACCGCAAGACTAGAACAAGTTCTTGCTTGTGTCGAGGAGGCCCGGAAGTGCTGTAGGCGCCGTTTGGTACTAGCTCTACCTTGCCAACCGCTAGCGCGCAGAGGACCATTTCTGTAACGTGTTCTCGTATTGAGCGAGCGCTGGGAGGCGACATGACGCAGGTGACTGACGCGGACAGCGCAAGCGGTGCCACCGTTGTCCATGCTGACCCTGCGGCCGGCGCGGAGCAACCCGTACGGACGATTGATGTCGGGGCTCCCCCGCAGCGTTTCGCGCGTGGCTGGCATTGCCTGGGCCTGGCCGACACGTTCCGCGACGGCAAACCGCACGCCGTGCACGCGTTCGGTACGAAGCTCGTGGTATTCCAAGGACAGGACGGCAAGCTCAGCGTGCTCGACGGCTACTGCCGACACATGGGTGGCGACCTGAGCCAGGGCTCGGTGAAGGGCAACAACATCGCGTGCCCGTTCCATGACTGGCGCTGGTCGGGCGAGGGCAGGTGTGTCGAGATTCCGTACGCCAAGCGCGTCCCGCTGCGCGCCCGCACGCGCGCCTGGATCACGCTGGAGCGCAACGCCCAACTATTCGTCTGGAACGACCCGCAGGGCAACCCTCCGCCACCGGAGGCCGACATTCCCGTGGTCGAGGGCGTCGGCAGCGACGAGTGGAGTACGTGGGTCTGGAACACGATCGTGATCGAGGGCTCCAACTGCCGCGAAATCATGGACAACATGACCGACATGGCGCACTTCTACTACATACATTTCGCCTTTCCGACGTACTTCAAGAACGTCTTCGAGGGGCATGTGGCCACGCAGTACCTCGACTCCCGCGGGCGCCCGGACATCGGCTCGGGTTCGAACTACTCCGGCGAGGACAACACGCTCAAGTCGGAGGCCTCCTACTTCGGGCCGGCATACATGATCAATTATCTGTGGAACGACGTCAAAGGCACCACGATCGAGTCAGTGCTGATCAACTGCCACTACCCGGTGACCGCGAATTCGTTCGTGCTCCAGTACGCCGTCATGGTCAAGAAGCTTCCCGGCGTGGACAACGCGATGGCGGACAAGATCGCCGGGAAGTTCGCGAAGAGTTTCGGCGTCGGCTTCCTCCAGGACGTCGAGATCTGGAAGAACAAGACCCGCATCGACAACCCGCTGCTGTGCGAGGAAGACGGGCCGCTGTACCAACTGCGACGCTGGTACGAGCAGTTCTACGTCGATGTCGAGGACATCAGCGAAGATATGGTCGCTCGCTTCGAGTTCGAGATCGACACCTCGCATGCGGTCGCGGCGTGGGAGCGGGAAGTGGCCGACAACATCGCTCGCCGCGACGCGGGAGCAGAGGCCGGGGTCCGGTAACCCAATGTCTGATCGAGGGGCGGTCATGACCATTGCCGACGGCGGCCCCCGGTTGCCTGCGCCCTGGTGGGCTCGAGTCGCTGCCGGCACTTCAGGGGCTGCAGGAACGGCGGGCACTAGCGGCACAGAAGGCGTTGGCGGGCCCGAAGGCACCGCCGCGGACAAGCGCCGCTACGTCGAGGACGGGCTGGTCCCGGTGGCGTGCCGCCGATGCGCGACTACCGTGCGGGTCAAGAAGCACAGCCGTGCCCATACCAGCGTGCAGTGGGCCACGGGCGCGGCCAGCAGCTGTCCCGAGATCGGTGCGCAGATCGCCGCGGGCGCGCACGGTGCCCAGATCCTGGGCTGTGGGATGCTTCGGCAAAGCATCGAGAAGGCCGTCGCGGACGGCGTCCTGACGGTGCCCGATGACTGAGCACGACCAGGTGCGGGTCGTCGAGATCGTCGTCGAGACCCCCGACGCGTGTTCGGTGGTGCTCGAGGCTGAGGCCGACGCAGCGACACGCTTTGCCTACCGGCCCGGTCAGTTCCTGACGCTGCGGCTACCGCACCAGGCCGGGGCGGTAGCGCGCTGCTACTCGCTGTGCAGCTCGCCGCATGTCGACGACCGGATGCGCATTGCCGTGAAGCGGGTTCGCGACGGCGTCGGCTCAAACTGGGTGAACGACGTCCTGAAGGTTGGCGACCTGCTGGACTGCCTGCCGCCGGCCGGCACGTTCACCCCGCGGACCTTCGACGAGGACATCCTGCTGTTCGCCGGCGGCAGCGGCATCACCCCGGTGCTCTCGATCCTGAAGTCGGCGCTGGCCGCCGGTACCGGGCGCGTCGTGCTCGTCTACGCCAACCAGAACGAGACGTCGGTCATCTTCGCCGACCAGCTGCGCCGGCTGGCCGCGGACTACCCGCAGCGCCTGCATGTGATCCACTGGCTCGAATCTCTGCAAGGGCTACCCAGTCACGCGCAGCTCAAGGCGCTGGCCGCGCCGTACACCGGCTCCACCTCGTTCGTGTGCGGGCCTAGTCCTTTCATGGAGTCGGTGACCCACGTGCTACGCGAGCTACAGGTCCCGCCCTCCCGGATCCACATCGAACGCTTCCAGTCACTGGACGAGGATCCGTTCGAAGCCATTGCGGTGCCCGTCGATCGCCCGCCCGGTGGCCCGGTGGCCCAGCTCGAGGTAGAGCTGGACGGGATCACCCGACAGCTCGAGTGGCCGATGCAGGCCAAGCTGCTCGACTTCCTGCTCGACAGTGGCCTGGATGCTCCGTTCTCCTGCCGCCAGGGAGCCTGCTCGGCATGTGCCTGCATCCTCGATATCGGCGAGGTGAAGATGATCAAGAACGAAATCCTCGAGCGGGCCGACCTCGACGAGGGCTACATCCTTGCCTGCCAGTCGCTGCCGGTCACCGACGCGGTGAAGATCCGCTACTCCTGAGCCGGTACCGCGAGGCCCGGCGGGAAGTGTTGGCCCATCGAGAAGGCGAAGGGAGTCGGGCCGTGCCGTCGCACATGCAGGATGCGTTGCTCCGCGTCGTCAGTGCCGGGACGGACACCCGCCGGTACCCACCAGCACGTTGCGTAGGCCTGCGGCATCTGCTGGAAGAACTCGCGCCGGCGGCGCAGGTACTCGCGGTGTTGCGGACTATAGACGAAGGCCGACAGATGCTCGACGTCGACCCAGACCGACATGTTGATGATGATGCCCGCGCTGCGTCCGGCGTCCCATTCGAACGCTTGGACCGCGGTGGCGTTGCCTTGGTCGGTCTGCAGTCTCCAGACGAAGCCCGGTGCCTGGTCGGCGAGGGCATTGATCGGGTCCAGGGCTTCGACGAAGGCGGCCAACTCGGGCGCATCCAGCGGTGCCACCAGACGACCTATGTTGACCTGGGCGAGTTGGAAGCCCATCCTCGAGTTCCTCCCACTCCCGCGATCAGACGGCGACGGCGTCCTTCTCACGCTTGAGCTCGAGTGCGATGTCGATCAGCTGGTCCTCCTGGCCACCGACGAGCTTGCGCTGCCCGGCCCGCACCAGTATCTCCGCACCGGAGACGTCGTACCGCTCGGCCTGGCGGAATGCGTGCTTGAGGAAGCTGGAGTAGACCCCGGCGTAACCCATCATCAACGCGAGCCGATCCAGCTTGCACTCCTCGGGCATCGCCGGAAGGACTACGTCCTCGGCGGCATCGACGATCTTGAAGAAATCGATGCCGGTGCGATAGCCGAGCTTGTCGCACACGCCCACGAACGCCTCGACCGGGGTGTTACCGGCGCCCGCGCCGAAACGGCGGGTAGAACCGTCGATCTGCACGGCACCGGCCCGTGCGGCAGCGACCGAATTCGCAACTGCGAGACCGAGATTCTCGTGGCCATGGAATCCGACCTGCGCGTCATCGCCGAGTTCAGCCACGAGCGCCGCTACCCGGTCACCGACCTGTTCGAGAACCAATGCGCCTGCCGAATCCACGACGTAGACACATTGACACCCCGCGTCGGCCATGATCCGCGCCTGCTTGGCCAGCACTTCGGGGGGTTGGGAATGCGACATCATGAGAAATCCGACCGTCTCGAGGCCGCGTTCGCGGGCCAGGCCGAAGTGTTGGATCGAGATGTCGGCTTCAGTGCAGTGGGTCGCAATTCGACAGATCGAGGCACCGTTGTCCGCAGCGATCCCGATGTCGTCCTTGACGCCGAGGCCGGGCAACAGGAGCACGGCGATCTTGGCCCGCTTGGCGGTCTGCGCCGCGAGAGTGATCAGCTCCTGCTCCGGAGTCCGGGAGAATCCGTAGTTGAACGACGATCCGCCCAACCCGTCTCCGTGAGTGACCTCGATAACCGGCACCCCGGCCTCGTCGAGCGCGGCGACGATGGCCTGCACCTCGGCTGCGGTGAACTGGTGGCGCTTGTGGTGGGACCCGTCGCGTAAGGACGTGTCGGTGATACGTAGGTCGCGCTCGGCGGAGTAGGTACGAGGCAACGCCAGCATGATCAGCTCCTCGCCTGGGTCAGGTTGCGGGCCATCTCTTCGCCGACCTTCGTGGCCGCTGCGGTCATGATGTCGAGGTTGCCGGCGTAGGGAGGCAGGAAATCCCCGGCGCCCTCCACCTCGACGAAGATCGACACCCGCCCCATCCCTCCGTTGACGTCCGAAGGCCCCTCGAACTGCGGCTCCTGCAGCAGCCGGTAGCCGGGTACGTAGGTCGCGATCTCGGCCGCCATCTGTATCACGGAGTCGGCGATGGCCGCCTGGTCGGCGTCGGGCGCAATGGCGCAGAAGATGGTGTCCCGCATGATCATCGGCGGATCGGACGGATTCAGGATGATGATTGCCTTGCCCCGTAGCGCCCCGCCGATCACCTCGACTCCCCGACTGGTAGTACGAGTGAACTCGTCAATATTCGCGCGTGTGCCGGGGCCGGCCGACGTCGACGCGACGGTGGCCACGATCTCCGCATAGCTCACCGCGACGATCCGCGACACGGCGAAGACCATCGGGATGGTTGCCTGGCCGCCGCAGGTGATGAGGTTGACGTTGGGCGCGTGCAGATGCTCGCGCAGGTTGGCCGGCGGTACCACATAGGGCCCGACTGCCGCCGGTGTGAGGTCGATGGCCGTGATGCCGGCCTCCTGGTACCGCGGAGCATTGGCCCGGTGCACGTACGCCGAGGTCGCCTCGAAGACGAGATCGGGTAGCTCGCTCTGCGACAGCAACCCGTCGATTCCGTCGGCGGTCGTCTCCAGACCCAAGTTCGCTGCTCGCTTGAGCCCTTCACTGGACGGATCGACGCCCACCATCCAACGAGGCTCGATCAGCTCCGAGCGCCTGAGCTTGTACAGCAGGTCCGTGCCGATGTTGCCCGACCCGACGATTGCGGCACTTGCCTTGCCCGGCGTCGCACTCATGAGGTGCCTCCATGGAATCGCAGGGTGACCGGCCCGAGCGGCCCGAAATCGGCCAGGAACTCATCGCCCGCGCGGGCGTCGATGGCGCGCGTGCAGGAGCCTGGCAGGATCACGTGCCCGGCCCTGAGGCGGACGCCGAAGGAAGCGATCTTGCGTGCCAGCCAGGCTACCGACGTCACCGGATTGCCCAGCACCGCGTCCGACCGGCCGACGCCGACCTGCTCGCCGTTGCGGCACAGTGTCACGGCGACATCGCGCAGATCGACATCTGCCGGTTTCACGCGCACGGCGCCGAGGACGAAGCCCGCGGAGGAGGCGTTGTCGGCGATGGTGTCGGGTAGGGCGATGCGCCAGTCAACGATCCGGCTGTCGATGAGCTCGAGGGCGGCCGTGACCGCCTCGGTCGCACCGATCACGTCGTCCTCGGTGCAGTCTTCACCGGGCAGGTCGTCGCCGAGGATGAATCCGACCTCAGGCTCGACCCTGGGCAGCAGGAAACGACCCACATCGACGCTGGTGGAATCGTCGTGGGCCATGTCGCTGAGCAGGTGACCGTAGTCGGGCTCATCGACGCCCATCATCTCCTGCATCGCCTTCGACGAGAGCCCGACCTTGTGGCCGACCACCGTCGCTCCCCGGCGTAGTCGAAGCTCTATATTGGCCAGCTGGATGCGGTACGCGTCGTCGACATCGATCCCCGGCCAGGTCTGGACCAGTGGCTCGACCGCGCTGCGGTCAGCTTCGGCAGCCCGCAGCGCGGCGCCTGCTGCCGCGCGCTGATCGACGGTCAACACGGCGCCTCCCGATGTCTGATGCCGCCTGATTTCGTAGTAGAACGCGTTCTAGTCAATACGTAGCGATTCTAGGCCACATCTATAGCGTAGAGCCAGTATCGGACTATAACCTGTTCCACATGCCTGAGGACGAATACGACGTAGTCATCGTCGGTAGCGGTGCGGCGGGGATGACTGCGGCGCTGACCGCCGCAGACCGTGGGCTGAGCACGGTGGTGATCGAGAAGGCTGCGCATTTCGGCGGGTCGACCGCCCGCTCGGGTGGCGGAGTGTGGATCCCCAACAACGAGGTCCTGCGGCGCGACGGCGTGGCGGACACCCCTGAGGCGGCCCGTGACTACCTGCGCGCCATCGTCGGCGATGTCGTACCCGCCGAACGCATCGACGCCTTCCTCGAGAGGGGCCCTGAGGCACTGAGCTTCCTGCTCGCGCACAGTCCACTGCGTATGCAGTGGGTCCCGGGCTACTCGGACTACTACCCCGAGGCACCCGGCGGCCGGGTCGGGGGGCGTTCTATCGAGCCGAGCCCGTTCAATGGCAAGAGGCTCGGTGCCGAACTGGCCAACCTCGAGCCGGACTACGGCAAGGCGCCACTCAACGTGTCGGTCACCCAGGCGGACTACCGGTGGCTGAACCTGATCGTGCGTCACCCGCGCGGTCCGCTGCGGGTGCTGCGGGTCGGCGTCCGCTGGCTCTGGGCGATGCTCACCGGAAAGCGGCTGCTCGTCCGAGGCCAGGCGATGGCCGCCGGCATGCGTGCCGGGTTGGAGAGTGCCGGCGTGCCCGTGTTCCTCGACACGCCGATGCTCGATCTGCTCGTCGAGAGCGACCGGGTCAATGGTGGCGAGCGGGTCACCGGTGTTGTGGTTGCCCACGACGGAGTCCGGCACACGATCAGGGCGCGCATGGGAGTCGTCCTCGGATCGGGCGGGTTCGAACACAACGCCCAGATGCGGGCGCAGTACCAGCGCGCACCGATCGGGACCGAGTGGACCGTGGGCGCGAAGGCGAACACCGGTGACGGGATCCTCGCCGGGGCGAAGGCTGGCGCGGTGCTGGAACTCATGGACGACGCGTGGTGGGGACCGTCCATCCCCCTCAGCGGTGGTCCCTGGTTCTGCCTCGCCGAGCGCACCCTCCCCGGCGGCATCATGGTCAACGAGCGCGGTGAGCGGTTCATGAACGAGGCACTGCCCTACGTCGAGGCGGTGCATCGCATGTACGGCGGTGAATTCGGCAGGGGCGACGGTCCGGCCCAGAACATGCCGAGCTGGATGATTATCGACCAGCGCTATCGCAACCGGTACGTGTTCGCCGGCCTCACTCCTCGGCAGGCCTTCCCCGGGCGCTGGTACAAGGCGGGTGCCCTGGTGAAGGCCGACACGATCGCCGCGCTGGCGCAACAGATGGGCGTTCCCTCAGACGCCCTGGTCGCGACCGTCGACCGGTTCAACGGCTTCGCGCGGGCGGGCACGGACAAGGACTTCGGCCGAGGCGAGAGCGGCTACGACCGCTACTACAGCGATCCGCGGGTCAAGCCCAATCCGAGCCTGGCTCCCATCGAGTGTGGCCCCTACTACGCGGTCACCATGGTCCCTGGAGACCTGGGGACCAAGGGCGGGTTACGAACCGACGTGCACGGCAGAGTGCTGCGAGCCGACGACTCGGTGGTCGAGGGCCTGTACGCCGCCGGCAACGTGAGCGCCCCGGTGATGGGCCACACCTACGCCGGTCCCGGGGCAACAATCGGACCGGCGATCACCTTCGGTTACCTGGCTGCGATGCACATCGCCGATGCCGCCAACTCTGCGCACGCCACCGATGAGGAGTACGACGGTGCCCATTGACCTGGCTGCCGCGCTAGGCGCGGTGTTGCCCGAGCAACGCTTGCGCTGGTCGAGTTCGGACGTGCTGCTGTACCACCTGGCAATCGGCGCCGGCGCCAGCCCGACGGATCCCTGCGAGCTGCGGTACGCCACGGAGAAGGACCTGCACGTGCTGCCAACCTTCGCTGTGGTGGCCGCCAGCGTTCATGAGACGCAGGCGCCTCGCGTGGCCTACCCAGGGATCGAGATCGAACTGAGCCGGGTGTTGCACGGGACCCAGAAGATCACCGCGCACCGCACACTGCCCACCGCCGGTGAGGCGGTCGCGGTCACCCGGATCGCCGAGATCTGGGACAAGACGACCGCGGCCGTCGTGGTGACCGAGACGCAGGTGCGCGATCTCGACGGCGAGGCGCTGTGGACCAACCGCTCGAGCATCTTCGCCAAGGGCGAAGGCGGTTTCGGGGGCGAGCGCGGGCCTTCCTCGCCCCGGCAGGATCCCGCTCGCGCACCCGACAGCGTCATCACCACCGCGACCCTGCCTCAGCAAGCCTTGCTCTACCGGCTGCTCGGGGACCGCAACCCGTTGCATTCAGATCCCGCGTTCGCGGCCGCGGCGGGATTCCCCGCACCCATCCTGCACGGCCTGTGTACCTACGCAATGGTATGTAAGGCCATGGTCGACGAGCTGCTCGAGGGTGAGGTCGGGCAGGTCTTGTCGTTCGGCGTGCGGTTCGCTGGCGTCGTCTACCCAGGAGAGTCCCTGCAGACCTCGGTCTGGCGCGATGGCAACCGGCTGAGCGCCCGCACGACAGTCCCCGCCCGCGGGGATGCACCCGCACTGTCAGACGTCGAGCTGGTCCTCGCGTGAGCGCCGAGACCGTGACGGCGATGCGTGCCGCCGACATCGCGGCCTGGGAGCACGAGGTCGATGTCGTCGTCCTGGGTTTCGGTGCGGCGGGAGCCTCGGCCGCCTATGAGGCGGCAACCGCGGGTGCAGCTGTGCTGGTGCTCGAACGCAGCGCAGCCGCGGGCGGCGCGGCCGCGATGTCGGACGGAATGATCTATCTAGGTGGTGGGACCGCGACCCAGCGCGGAGCAGGATTCGACGACTCGGTCGCGAACATGAAGGCTTTTCTCATGGCCGCCTGCGGGCCGGCGCCCGACGAGGCGAAAATCGATCTCTACTGCGCGGACAGCGTCGAACATCACGACTGGCTTGTCGCACGAGGGGTGCAGTTCATCGCGACCTTCCTGCCCGACGGTGGGGGCACCTCCCCTGAGGAGGGTGAGGGGCTGCTGTACACCGGCGGCGAGAACGCCTATCCGTTCGACGAGCTCGTCGCGCCCGCCCCGAGGGCACACGCCAGCAAGGGCGCGCGCCCCGGTGGCTCTGCCCTCATGGCCGCGTTGTCAGAGTCGGCGATCCACGCCGGAGCCCAGCCGCTCTACGACACCCGCGCCGACCGCCTTGTCGTGGATGACACGGGACGCGTCTGCGGAGTGCTGGCGGTTCGCTACGGCCAGGAGCTGGCGATCCGAGCACGCACTGGTGTCGTCTTGGCCGCTGGAGGGTTCATCAACAACCCGGAGATGATCGAGCAGTATGCGCCGGTCGTCCAGCTCACGCCGCTCAGGCTGGGTACCGAGGGCGACGACGGCAGAGGCATCCGGATGGCGCAGGCGGTCGGCGCGCGGGTGAAGCGGATGGACTCCGTCGAATGTGCGGTCCCGTTCAACTCTCCGCGCAGCCTGAAATTCGGAATCCTGGTCAACGGCCTGGGGCAGCGTTTCGTCAACGAGGACACCTACATGGGCCGCGTCGGCCAGCGCGCGCTCGTCCAGCAGGGCGGCCAGGTGTATCTCGTCGTGGACGAGACGCACTACGCGCCGAACTGGCTGGGGGTGCCCGCGGCCTGGGTGTGCGAGACCGTCACCGAACTCGAGTCCGAGATCGGGCTGCCGGCGGGAGCGCTCGCAGACACCCTCGACTTCTTTAACAGGCACGCCGAACAGGGCACCGATCCGCTGTTCCACAAGCGCAAGCCGACGCTTGCTCCCCTGGTCGGACCGCTGGCGGCGTTCGACCTGCGGGCGGACAAGTTCATCTATGCACCGTTCACCCTGGGCGGTCTGCACACTCTCGTCGACGGCGAGGTACTCGACCTCGAAGGCAACGCGATCGCCGGTCTCTACGCAGCAGGGCGAACCACCTCGGGGGTCTCCGCACTCGGGTACTGCAGTGGCGTGTCCCTGGGTGATTCCACCTACTTCGGCCGCCGGGCCGGTAGAACAGCAGCAGGAGCGAACAAATGAGCATCCTCGATCGATTCACCGTCGCAGGCCAGGTGGCCATTGTCACCGGCGCCGGGCGCGGAATCGGCGCGGCCAGCGCAATCGCGCTCGCCGAGGCCGGGGCTGATGTGGTGATCTCGGCCCGCACCGCCGACCAGCTGCAGGAGGTCGCGGCGAGGATCGAGGGCCTGGGTCGCAGGGCACTGGTCGTCACGGCCGACCTCAACGAGGAGGCGGAGATCCGAGCGCTCGCCACGGCGGCGAAACAGACCTTCGGCCGCCTCGACATCGTCGTCAACAACGTCGGTGGGACCATGCCGCGTACCTATTTGGACACCTCCGTCGGCTTTCTCGAGCGGGCGTTTCACTTCAACGTCTCTACCGCACATGCCCTGACCACCTCGGCGGCGCCGATCATGCTGGAGAGCGGCGGTGGTTCGGTCATCAACATCGCAAGCGTGGTGGGCAAGGTCGCCGGACGCGGCTACCTGGCCTACGGAACAGCCAAGGGAGCGCTCATCCACTACACCGAACTGGCTGCGCAGGACCTGGCCCCGCGGATCCGGGTGAATGCCATCGCGGTCGGTTCCATCGCGACCTCGGCCCTTGACATCGTGATGGCCGACGAACAGATGCGCACCGGTATCGAGGACGCCACGCCGTTGCGGCGCCTCGGCGCCACCGAGGACATCGCCGGTGCAGTGCTGTATCTGGCCTCACCGGCGGGCTCCTATCTCACCGGAGCCGTGCTGGATGTGCACGGCGGCCTGCAGCAGCCCAACATGAGCTTGCCCATCCCCGACCTCTAGGTCGATGGGTGACAGACCACGAAAGGACGCCATGACGCTTCGGATAGTGCAGTGGAGCACCGGGAATGTCGGCCGGCACGCGATCGCAGGCATCCTCGCGCGACCCGAGCTGGAGCTGGTCGGGGTATGGGTGTCGAGCGCGGACAAAGCCGGCCAGGACGCTGGGCGACTTGCCGGACTCGGGCGCGATCTCGGCGTCCTGGCTAGCAACGACGCCGACGCCCTGCTCGCCCTGAAGCCGGACTGCATCGTGCACACCGCAATGGCGGACAACCGGCTGATGGAGGCCATCGAGGACCTCAAGCGGTTCCTCGCCGCGGGGATCAACGTGGTGTCCAGCAGCCCGGTCTTCCTTCAGTACCCCGATGAGGTTGTTCCGGTGGAGCTCACCGAACCCATCCGCGCAGCGGCGATCACTGGCGGCGCGTCGCTGTTCGTCAACGGCGTCGACCCAGGCTTCGCCAACGACTGGCTCCCGCTGGTGATCACCAGTGTCTCCGAGCGCATCGACGAGGTCCGCTGTATCGAGTTGCTGGACTACTCCACCTACGACAGCGCGACCGTCATGTTCGACGTGATGGGCTTCGGCAAGCCGATGGACGAGACACCGATGCTTCTCATGCCCGGGGTGCTGTCCCTCGCCTGGGGCTCGGTGGTCCGCCAGATCGCGGCCGGTCTGGGCATCGAACTGGAGGAGATCAAGGAAACGGTGAGCAAGCTACCTGCGCCCGACACCTTCGAGATCGCCTCCGGGACGATCAAGGAGGGCACCATGGCGGCGCTGCGGTTCGAGGTGCTGGGGATGTATCGCGGCCGGCCGACGGTTGTGCTGGAACACATCACTCGGCTGCGCCCGGATCTCGGGCCGGACTGGCCTCAGCCGGCCGGGCAGGGCTGTTACCGTGTCGAGATCAAGGGAGAGCCGATCTACACCGTTGACTTGCAGCTGTTGGGCACCGACGGCGACCACAACACGGCCGGGCTCAAGGCCACCGCCATGCGCCTGGTCAACGCGGTAGAGGCGGTCGTCGCCGCTCCGCCGGGGCTGTTGACGGCGCTGGACCTTCCGCTGATCACCGGCCGCGGCCTGGTGAGCTAGAGAACGGACTTGAGGGTCTGCGCCAGCTGCGCGACCGTGTCGTCGGCGATCGGTTCGAACCGCGGCCGCAGGAACGGCTCGGCCAGCCTGGCCACACCCTTGAATCGGAAGTGGGCACGGTAGGTGATGGTCGTCGTGCCGGGCCGATCGCTGCGCAGGCTCAAATCGTCGGTCGCCTCGACCGTCTTGTTGTTACCGGTGAACACGAGGTGCTTGTCGAGGTCATACACCTTCAGCACATAGTCGAGTTCGGTCCGTCGACCGCGGAACTGCGAGACGTTGTGGAACCTCGCACCCACACTCAACGGAGCGACGTCCACCCTGGTCGTGCGAACGGTGCCGGGATCCCACTGTTCGGTGTGCGTGAAGTCGGCGAGGTAGGCGAAGATGGCTTCGATCGGACGGTCGACCTCGACGATGCGCTCTACGGTGATCATCGCTCGAGCATAGATGTCCAGGCGTGGGAACTACCGGCTGAGCACGAGCCCGGACGTCGGGACACCGGTTCCTGCTGTGACCAGGACGTGCTCGACGTCCTCGACTTGGTTCACAGCGCTTGTCCGAAGCTGGCGAACGCCCTCGGCTATCCCGTTCATCCCGTGGATGTAGGCCTCGCCAAGCTGTCCACCGTGAGTGTTTATCGGCAGCCGGCCGCCCAACTCGATGGCACCATCGGCGATGAAGTGACGGGCCTGGCCGCGTGGGCAGAAGCCGAGCTCCTCTAGTTGGATCAGCACGAACGGGGTGAAGTGGTCGTAGAGGATGGCGACCTGGACGTCCTCGGGGGCGATGCCGGCCTGGGCCCACAGTTGCTGCCCCACGATCCCCATCTCCGGCAGGCCGGTGAGGCCGTCGCGGAAGTAGCTGGTCATCACGTACTGGTCCGATCCGCTGCCCTGCGCGGCGCCGCGGATCACTACCGGTGGCTGGCGCAGGTCCCGCGCTCGCTGCGCCGACGTGACCACGATGGCCACCCCGCCGTCACTCTCCTGACAGCAGTCGAGCAGGTGCAGCGGCTCTGCAATCCAACGCGAGGCCTGATGCTCGGCCAGGGTGATGGGCTTGCCATAGAAGAACGCCTTCGGGTTGGTCGCCGCGTGTGCGCGGTCCGCGACCGCGACGGCGCCGAAGTCTTCGCTGGTCGCGCCGTAGGCGTGCATATAGCGCCGAGCTGTCATCGCCACGAAGGCGGCCGGGGTGCTCAGACCCATTGGGTACGACCAACTTGCGTCGACGCCTGAGGAGGTCGGCGCATTGGCCAGGGTGGTCGACACCTGACCGAAGCGATGTCCGGAGCGCTCGTTGAATGCGCGATAGCAGACGACCACGTCGGCGACGCCGGTGGCGACCGCCATCGCCGCCTGTTGCACGGTTGCGCAGGCGGCGCCGCCTCCGTAGTGGATCCGGCTGAAGAAGGTGAGCTCCGGAATGCCGACCTCGCGCGCCACGGCAACCTCGGTGTTGGTGTCCATGGTGAAGGTCACCAGGCCGTCCACGTCAGCCGGTGACAGCCCCGCGTCGTCCAGCGCGGAACGGACGCACTCGGCCGCGAGCCGCAGCTCGCTGCGTCCAGAATGCTTGGAGAACTCCGTCGCGCCGATGCCGGCGATCGCTGCCTGTCCCGACAGCCGGCCGCTCATCGGTCCTGCCCGAGAATGACGCGAACGGTTCCGGTCACGTGATCGCCGAGCTGGCCGCGCCCAAGCACCGCGACCAGGACCTCGCCGTCGTTGGCTTCTCGCACCTCACCGCTGAACACGAGCGTGTCGTAGGCGTAGCAGGGGACGCCGAGCCGGATTGAGATCTGAACGATCCGCGCCTGCGGACCGAACCAGTCGGCAACGAAGCGTTGCACCAGACCGGTGTCGGTCAGGATGTTGACGAAGATGTCCTTGGATCCCCGCGCGATGGCGGCATCGCGATCGTGGTGCACGTCCTGGAAGTCACGGGTGGCGAGAGCGGTGCTGACGACGAAGGTCGGTGTGGCTTCGATCCGTAGCTCGGGCAGCCTGGTCCCCACCACCGCCGGGTTCACGCGGCCAATGTTCGCCGCCGCGTTCATGCTTCCCCCGTCCGGGGGCGCCAGTGCGGGATCGTCAGTTCGTCATCGATTCGCGTCAACGCGATCTCCACAGCCATGCCGACAACCACCTGCGCCGGGTCGGCATCGATCAGCTCGCCGAGCATCCGGACTCCCTCCTCGAGTTCGACGAGCGCGATGACGAACGGCAACGGCCGTCCCGGAACCTTGGGGTGGTGATGAATGACGTAGCTGAACACCTCACCGCGGCCGCTGGCGAGCACATACCCGAGCTCGCCACCCCCGCAGCTCGGACACATCGGCCCCGGCGGATGCCGCAGCGTGCCGCAGGTGGTGCAGCGCTGAATCCGAAGCTCGCCCGCACGGCACCCATCCCAGAAGAACGCGGTGTCCTGGCTGACCACCGGTCTTAGGATCGCGTCGGTCGTCGGCGCCACCGGCGTCTTGGGCTGGAACTTCAGCACGCGGAACAGCATCTCGGCAACGGGTTCGCCCGCCGAGTACCAGATGTTTCGCGTGGTCACGAACCAGCCGTGACCGAGCGCGGTCTCTTTCGGCCCTACGACGTCCTCGAGCCTGGTGGTCACACTGATGCGCTCGCCGATGCGCAGGTAGCGCTGGTACGTCTGCTCGCAGTTCGTCGCCACCACCGAGGTGAAACCCGCCTCGTCGAGCACGGACATCATCAGCCCGAGAGGATCGTCGCCTGGGCGTTGCCCGTGCAAACCACCCATTGTCCACACCTGGATCATCGCCGGAGGGGCAACGACATCGTCGTGACCTGCTGCCGCCGCGGCACGGGCGTCGACGTGGATCGGGTTGGTCTCGCCGATCGCCTCCACCCAGTTGTTGATCATGGCGGCGTTGACCGGGTCGCGCGCCAGTCGTGGCTCGGAGTCCCCCATCGCACGGATCTTGTCGGCGGCAGTGAGGATGTCGTCCGTCTCGTTCACCGCGGCACTCGCGGCAACTCGAGTCCGAACATCGAGATGAGCTCGCGCTGGATCTCGTTCACTCCGCCACCGAAGGTCAGCACGAGGCTTCGCTTGGCCTGCACGTCGAGCCACTGCATCAGGTAGCCGGTGGCCCCGTCGGCGGGGTCGCCGTACCGGCCGACGATCTCCTCCAGTAGCCGGAACACGCGCTGGGCCCGCTCGGAGGCGAAGACCTTCGTCGCCGAAGCATCCGCGACACTGATCTGGGCCGCCGAACGCGAGGCCACCTGCCAGTTGAGCAACTCGTTGAGGCGGCACACGGCGTGCGTCTCGGCCAGCGCGCGCTGAACATCCGCATGCGTCAGGGGCGCAACCCCGTCCGCTCCCGGCCGGGACGCCCACTCGTGCACGCGTTCGTACAGTCCGGCGACGCGACCGGCGGGTCCGAGCATCACACGTTCATGGTTGAGCTGGGTGGTGATCAGCCGCCATCCCTCGTTCTCCTCGCCGACACGCATCCTCACCGGGACTCGGACGTCTGAGTAGTAGGTCGTGTTCGTGTGGTGAGCACCATCGGCGGTTACGGTGGGCGTCCAGGAGAAGCCGGGGTCGCTGGTGTCGACGATGAGAATCGAGATGCCTCGGTGTCTGGCCGCCGCGGGATCGGTACGCACCGCCAGCCACACGTAGTCGGCGTCGTGGCCACCGGTGGTGAAGACCTTCTGGCCGTTGACGAGGTAATGGTCACCCTCGCGCACCGCGGTCGTGCGTAGCGCGGCCAGGTCGGTGCCGGCCTCGGACTCGGTATAGCCGATCGCGAAGTGCACATCCCCGGCCAGGATCCGCGACAGGAACATGTCCTTCTGGTGCTGCGTGCCGTAGGTCTGAAGAGTCGGCCCGACCGTCTGCAGGGTGACGTAGGGCAGCGGGATGTCGCGACGGGACGCCTCGTTGACGAAGATGGTCTGCTCGACCTCGCCGAAGCCTCGGCCGCCGTATTCGACCGGCCAGCCCACCCCCAGCCAGCCGTCGCGACCCATCCGCTTCACGACATCGCGATAGACCTGCCCGTGGCGTTGCTTAAGCATCAACTTCGACTCGTCGTCGCTGACCAGATGGGTGAAGTAGGTGCGCAGCTCGGACTGAAGTTTTCGTTGCTCCTCGCTCAGGTCGATGAACACCGGGCTCCGATCAGGTCCAGTCGTGCGGCGGCTCCGCCCACGAAGCGGGCGAGGTCCTTCGCCTGGGAATAAAAGCGGTGCAGTGGGTATGTGTAGTCGACGCCCAGCCCGCCATGCAGGTGGTGGCACACCTGCAGCGCGGTGGGGAGTTCCGCCGCGACCCAGTAGGCCGCGATGTCCAGGTCGTCGTCGGCGTCCAGTCCGGACGCGAGGCGCCAGTTCACCGACGCGGACGTGAGACTCAGTGTGCGCGCGGTGATGTACACATCCGCGATCTGTTGGGCCACCGCCTGGAAGGTGGCCAACGGCTTGCCGAACTGGTGGCGATTTCGCACGTGTTCTGCGGTGAGTGCCAGAGCGCCGGCTATGACGCCGTCGGCCATTGCGGCCGCACCGGCGACCGCGAAGCGTTCCACAGCGCGGACGTCGGTCGTGAGCAGCTCGGACTGCGGCACCTCGACCTCGTTGAGCTCGACCGTGTATTCGGCGCTGCCGGTCGCCGAGTACGTCCTGGTGAGCGCGACGCCGTCGGCGCTCGGATCGATCAGCAGGACGCCGACGTGCGAGGCGAGCAGGATCCGGTACGCCTGCGCTGCATACGGAACGCACACGCGCGTCCCGGTGACCACGTACCCCTCCCGGTGGCGGCTGGCGGTGACGGCGGTGCTGTCCGGTGTGCCCCGCAGGGCGGCGGTGAGAATGCGCCCATCGGCAACTTCGGGCAGGAGAAGGCGTTGGTGTTGCGTGCTGCCGAGGGCGACTACGGGCAGGACACCGAGAGATAGCGTCGCCAGAGCGGGTACGGGCACTGTCTGGCGGCCGACCTCGCTGAGCACCGAGGCGACCTCGATCGTGCCGAAACCGTCGCCTCCGAGTGACTCGGGAAGCGCCAGGGCGAGGAGTCCGGCCTGTGCCATCGCCTTCCACAGACGCTCGTCATAGCCCGACTCACCGGCCAGGGCCTGCTCGACGCGGGTGCCGTCAGCGTCGCCACGCAGCACGGTCGCGGCCAGATCCGCAACCGACTGCTGCGTTTCGTCGAGACTGAAGTCCACGCCCGCTCCTCTGCTTCGGATAGAACGTGTTCTAGTATCGACGAGCTGGCGGGGTTCGGCAAGCTGTCCGGGTGTGCGCGAGCACGGGAGAAGGTGGTGCAGCGGATGAGCAGAATCGCGGATCTCGGGCTAGCGGCCAGTGGCCGCCTGGTAAGCGTCCCGACCGCGGTCGCAGTGCCCGAGGGCTTCATGATGGATCTGCCCGGGCGCGGGCGGACCTACGTGGTTGACACTGGGCCACCTGTCGCCGCTGGGCCTTCAGCCGGTGGCACCGCGATACGCCCGACGATCATCCTGCTGCACGCACTGGCCTGCACCGGGTTGCTCACCTGGTATCCCACACTGCCCGTGCTGCGCGAGCGGTACCGCGTCGTCACCTTCGATCAGCGCTGGCATGGCCAGGGAATCTTTACCGACCGATTCAGCCTCGACGACTGCGCAGATGACGTCATCGCGGTCGCCGACGGGCTCGGTCTGGACCGATTCATCGTCGCGGGCTACTCGATGGGCTCACTGGTCGCGCAACTGGTGTGGCGCCGTCACCCGCAGCGTCCGGCCGGTGTGGTCATGTGCGCGAGCACGACCCGTTTCGTGCGTTCCGAACGCGAACCGGCCGCGCTGCGGATCGTCGGCGACCGGATGGCACGCGCAGCGCTGCGGGCGTCGCCGACAGGGCGGGTGACCGGCCCGTGGCTCCCGGGCGACCGCACGACGGACAACCGATGGGCACTCGAGCAGTTCCGGTCGACCACCGGCCGTCGAGCCGCCGCTGCGGCCGCAGAGATCAGCCGCTTTGACTCGTCGGGGTGGATCGGCAGCATGAACGTGCCCGCGGCCGTGGTGGTAACCGCTCGCGACCGGCTGATCCCCGCGGATCGGCAGCGGGAGTTGGCTCGCCGGATTCGGGGGACCGCGGTGTACGACGTGGACGCCGGCCACGCTGCGTGCGTTC
>JALYIS010000215.1 GCA_030775705.1 Actinomycetota bacterium | reverse complement strand
CAAGTCCACGCTCGCGTACGCGATCGCCGGGCACCCGAAGTACGAGGTCACGAGCGGTTCCATCACGCTCGACGGTGTCGATGTGCTCGCCATGACCGTCGACGAGCGCGCCCGCGCCGGGCTGTTCCTCGCCATGCAGTACCCGGTCGAGGTCCCCGGCGTGTCGGTGTCGAACTTCCTGCGGACCGCCGCTACCGCGGTTCGCGGCGAAGCTCCCAAGTTGCGGACCTGGATCAAGGAGGTCAACACGGCGATGGCGGCGCTCGAGATCGACAAGGCATTCTCCGAGCGCAGCGTCAACGAGGGCTTCTCCGGTGGCGAGAAGAAGCGCCACGAGATCCTGCAGCTCGAGCTGCTCAAGCCCAAGATCGCCATCCTCGACGAGACCGATTCCGGCTTGGACGTGGACGCGTTGCGGGTAGTCAGCGAAGGCGTCAACCGCTCGCGCGCGCTAGGGATCGGCACCCTGCTCATCACCCACTACACGCGGATCCTGCGCTACATCAAGCCCGACTTCGTACACGTCTTCTTTGATGGTCGAATCGTCGAATCTGGCGGTTCGGAGCTTGCCGACCAGCTCGAGTCCGAGGGTTACACGCGGTTCGGCGTGAACGAGACTGCGAGCGCGTAGCCATGAGTTTCGACGTCGAGGCGGTCCGCAAGGACTTCCCGATCCTGGCGCGTGAGGTGCATGGCGTGCCGCTGGTGTACCTGGACAGTGCGAACACCTCACAGAAGCCGCAGGTCGTGCTCGACACCATGGCCGAGTTCTACGCGATGCACAACGCCAACGTGGCGCGAGCGGTGCACACCCTTGGATCGGAGGCCACCGCGGCGTTCGAGGCTGCCCGGGACAAGGTCGCAGCCTTTATCAATGCGCCCAGCCGTGACGAGGTGGTGTTCACCAAGAACTCGTCAGAGGCACTCAACCTGATTGCCTACGCGCTCTCCAATGCCACCACGACGCCGGGAGCCGACCGTTTTCGGCTCGGCCCCGGGGACGAGATCGTGGTCACCGAGATGGAGCACCACAGCAACATCGTGCCGTGGCAGCTGCTCGCTCAGCGGACCGGCGCGACATTTCGGTGGCTGCCCATCGACGACGACGGCCGCCTAGTGGATTCCGCGATAGACGAGATCATCAATGAGCGCACGAAGGTCGTCGCCTTCGTTCACCAGTCCAACGCCCTAGGCACGATCAACCCGGTCGAACGCATCGTGGCACGCGCGGGGGCGGTCGGCGCGCTCACAGTCCTGGACGCGTCGCAGTCGGCACCCCACCTGCCGGTGGATGTGCAGAGCCTGGGTACCGACTTCGTGGCGTTCACCGGTCACAAGATGTACGGCCCGACAGGTGTCGGCGTGCTCTGGGGTCGCTACGAGCTACTCGCCGCGCTGCCGCCCTTCCTCGGTGGCGGCGAAATGATCGAGACCGTCGACCTGTCGGGCACGACCTTCGCAGCACCCCCACATCGATTCGAGGCGGGGACGCCGATGATCGCCGAGGCGGTCGGGCTTGGTGCCGCGGTCGATTACCTGTCTGCCCTCGGCATGGTCGAGGTCGCGACCCACGAGCACGAGCTGGTCTCCTACGCGCTCACCCAACTGGCTGCCGTGGACGCGTTACAGATCATCGGGCCGGCCACCCCTGTTTCTCGGGGCGCCACCATTGCGTTCACGCTCGACGGCGTCCACCCCCACGATGTCGCTCAACTGCTCGATGAGCATGGCATCGCGGTTCGCGCGGGCCATCACTGTGCGCGTCCGGTGTGCGTGCGCTACGGCATCGCGGCCACCACCCGTGCCTCCTTCGGCGTCTACACCACCCTCGATGAGGTGGATGCGCTGGTCGCAGGCATCGAACAGGTGAGGCGGGTGTTCCGGTGACCGCCTCAATGGACTCCATGTATCAGCAGATCATCCTCGACCACTACAAGAATCCGCAGCATCGTGGCCTGCTCGAGCCGTTCGATGCCGAGGTTCACCACGTCAATCCGACCTGTGGTGATGAGGTCACCTTGCGGCTGCAGGTTCGCGACGGTGCCATCGCCGACCTGGCCTGGGATGGCGAGGGCTGCTCCATCAGCCAGGCATCGACATCGGTCATGAGCGAGTTGGTGATCGGCAAGCCGATCGACGAGGCGCTCGCACTGCAGCAGAAGTTCCTGGCCCTCATGCAGTCGCAGGGTCAAGCGAAACTGACCGAAGAGGACGCGGACGAACTCGACGACGCGGTCGCCTTTGAAGGTGTGTCGAAGTACCCGGCGCGCGTCAAGTGCGCGTTGCTGGGTTGGATGGCAATGAAGAGCGCGGTAGCCGAGGCTGGCTGGCGCACCGATGTAGTGTCGCCGACCGACACCGGCCGGCGCAGCGATACAGGGGAGTCGACATGACCACCGCAACCGTCCCGTCCCGCGACGAGATCGACGAGGCGATGCGAGACGTCGTCGATCCCGAGCTGGGGATCAACGTCGTGGACCTCGGCCTGGTCTACGACGTCCACGTCGACCAGGCGGACACCGGGACAGTGGTCACGCTCGACATGACCCTGACCTCGGCAGCCTGCCCGCTCACCGATGTGATTGAGGACCAGGCAAACGCCGCGGTCACCGGCGGGCCGACTCCGCTGGCCACCGAATTGAAGATCAATTGGGTGTGGATGCCGCCGTGGGGTCCAGACAAGATCACTGACGACGGCCGTGAGCAGCTGCGCGCCCTCGGTTTCAACGTCTGAGTGGCGATGGACTCCCTGCGTGTCATGCGCACCGTGGCTGTCGCCGAGGCAATCTCCTGGCTCGCACTTATCGTCGCCACCATCGTGAAGTACGCGGCGCACGCGCCGATCGGGGTGCAGATCCTCGGGCCGATCCATGGGGTGCTATTCCTGATCTATGTCGCGCTGGCGCTCGTCGTCCGATCGAGGCTTACCTGGTCCAAAGGCACCACGCTGATCGTGCTCGTCGACTCTGTCGTCCCCGGTGGAGGGCTGATCGTCGCCCGTCGGAGCGATCTCAGAACCAGGGTCGCCTAGATCCAGGCGAACCGGCGCGCCTGGGGTGTCGGCGGCTGACGATATGGGTGGGTATCGCGGCCGCAAGCGTAAGAGCGCCTCCAGATCGCGGATAGACTGGCAGTGCGACCCCAGCCGTCTCGCCCGCCATTCTGAGCACGCCAAGCACATCCTCCATCACCCGGCGGCGCACCTTCGGCCAGGTCTCGGCTCTACCACCGCCCGGCCACCATTTGGAGCATTGCCATGATCGCCGCCACCGACCTCGAGCTGCGTGCCGGCGCCCGCATCCTGCTCGAGCCGTCGACCCTCCGGGTTCAGGCCGGTGATCGGATCGGCCTGGTGGGGCGCAACGGAGCCGGCAAGACCACGAGCTTGCGCGTGCTCGCGGGGGAGTCCCTGCCGCACGGCGGCAACATCGACCGCCGCGGACCGGTGGGATACCTACCCCAGGATCCACGCACCGGCGACTTGGATGTGACCGCGCGCGACAGGGTGCTGTCCGCCCGCGGCCTGGACGTACTGGTTAGCGAGATTGCAAAGATCCAGATCGAACTGGAGGAACGCCCCGAGGACGAGGCTCTGGTACGCAAGTACGGCAATCTCGAGGAGCGGTTCTCCAGCCTGGGCGGCTATGCGGCCGAGAGCGAGGCCGCGCGCATCTGCGCGAATCTGGGACTTCCGGACCGCGTGTTGAGTCAGACATTGCAGACACTGTCCGGCGGTCAGCGGCGCCGGGTCGAGCTGGCCCGGATCCTGTTTGCCGACTCCGGCGGCGAACCGACGACACTGCTGCTCGATGAGCCCACCAACCACCTCGACGCGGACTCGATTGGCTGGTTGCGCGACTTCCTACGCCAGCACAACGGCGGCTTGGTGTTGATCAGCCATGACGTCGGGCTGCTCGATGCGGTCGTGAACAAGGTCTGGTATCTCGATGCAAACCGAGCAGCAATCGATCTCTACAACGTCGGCTGGAAGACCTATCTGCAGCAGCGCGAGACCGACGAGCGTCGACGGCACCGCGAGCGGGCCAACGCTGAACGCAAGATTGAGACGCTGCGCAGCCAGGCAGACAAGATGCGGGCCAAGGCCACCAAGGCCCGCGCCGCGCACCAGATGGACCGGCGCGCGGCTGCGCTGTCGTCGGGCCTGGCTGCCGTGCGGGTGAACGACAAGGTTGCCCGACTCCGGTTCCCGGCACCCGCGCCATGCGGCCGCACGCCGATCACTGCAGAAGGGCTTTCCAAGTCCTATGGTTCGCTCGAGGTCTTCGCCGATGTCGATCTGGCGGTGGACCGTGGTGCGAGGGTCGTCGTGCTCGGCCTCAACGGCGCGGGAAAGACCACCCTTCTTCGATTGTTGTCGGGCGTAGAGGCACCGGACACCGGGCTTGTGATGCCGGGTCACGGCTTGCGCCTGGGCTACTACGCCCAGGAGCACGAGACTCTGGACCACGACCGCACGATTCTGGAGAACATGCGCTCCTCGGCGTCATCGGTCGGACGGTCAGATCTCACCGACACCGACCTCCGTAAGATCCTCGGGGCGTTCCTGTTCACCGGCGACGATGTCGACAAGGCCGCCGGTGTCTTGTCTGGCGGTGAGAAGACCCGCCTCGCATTGGCGATGCTCGTGACGAGCTCCGCAAACGTTTTGCTGCTGGACGAACCGACGAACAACCTCGACCCGGTCAGCCGCGAGCAGGTGCTCGATGCGCTACGAACGTACGCCGGCGCGATCGTCCTGGTCACCCACGACGAAGGCGCCGTCGAGGCGCTCTCGCCCGACAAGGTGATCTTGCTGCCGGACGGCGTGGAGGACATGTGGAGCCCGGACCTTGCCGATCTGGTGGCCCTGGCTTGAGCGGACCTGGCGGCGCGCAATAGACGCCTCGTCGCGGTAGTCGATCCGCCATGTTCTTTAGGTAAAAGCTTTCCATCCGATCACGCTTGGCACGAAATAGACGGATCCACCTTGCGGCGATGATCGACAGGCGGTACTAATCGCGGCGAGCTGGACGGATCTTCGCCCGATCCCACCCAGCTGGTATCAGCGCTATATCGAGCTAGAGGAGACCGCCATGGCCGTACTCAAGAAGGGCGCCCGAATCACCGGCGCCGAACGCAGCAAGCTGTCCGCAGACTTGAAGAAGCAGTACGACAAGGGCAGGAGCATCCGGGAGCTCGCCGATGCGCACGGCCGGTCCTACGGGTTCGTGCACCGGGTACTGTCGGAGTCCGGAGCAGCCCTGCGAGGCCGAGGCGGCGCGACGCGGGCTAAGAAGAAGGGAAAGTAGCGCTGACCGCGACCGATCCTCGCATCGCAACTGTCGTCCCCCCCGAGGCCGGGTTCGAGCTCGACATCGCGGACCAAGTCGCGACCATCACCCTCAATCGTCCCGACAGACTTAATTCGCAGACTCCGCACACGTGGGCCTGGCTGGCCCGGGTGGCCGATGAGCTACCAGGTGCGGTGCGTGTCGTGGTGTTCCGCGGCCAGGGCAGAGCCTTTTCCGCAGGCTTGGACCGGGCGATGTTCACCGCGGACGGCATCGACGGAGCACCGGGGGTCCTTGCCCTCGCGAGCGGTTCAGCACAGGCCGCCACCGCGCAGATCGCCGACTGGCAACGCGCATTCGACTGGCGGTCACGCCCCAGCGTTGTGAGCGTCGCAGCGGTGCACGGGCACGCGATAGGCGCAGGATTTCAATTGGCGCTCGGCACCGACATCCGTATCGTCGCCGAGGACGCCCAATTCACCATGGCTGAGCCGACCCTCGGCCTGGTCCCCGACCTGGGGGGCACCAAGCGGCTCGTCGATCTGGTCGGCTACTCGCGCGCGGCGGAGATCTGCCTCACGGGTCGGCGCGTCGGCGCTGCCGAGGCTTACGCGATCGGTCTCGCGTCGGCCGTCGTGCCTACGGATCAGCTGGGTGGCGTCATCGACCGGACCGTGCGGGACCTGCTTGCAGTGAACCGGGATGCCGCAGCCGAGACCAAGGGATTGCTGCTCGCCGCCGCGGCCAACACGCAGGCTCATCAGGAGGCCGCCGAACGAGACGCTCAGTACCGTCGACTCCGGTCCTTGATCGGTCTCGACGCCGAAAGCTGAGTCCGGTCCCACTACCCGGGCCCTGAGTCGAGGGACGTATCGGCTCACATGCTCGGAACAATGCCGCGACACTGCGCGTTGCGGGTCGCGGAGGTAAGCACATGTCGATGTATTCCATGCAGACGCTGCGGTCGATGCACCGGGACAGCTCCGTGGTCGAGCGACAGCTGCCGCCGGGGACCTGGCACCGAGTGTTGCGCTTCGCAAGCCCGTACCGGCGAGACCTGATCTTCTTCCTCGTCATCGTCGTTGCGGATGCCCTGATCGGCGTGGCCACCCCGGTGCTGGCAGGTCACGTGGTCAATCAGATAACCCAGCACGGTAAGGCGCGGGTGCTCGTCCAGATCGCGTTCGTCATCGCCGGGCTGGCCGTGGTCGATGCAGTGCTTTCCTTCGCCATGCGATGGTATTCCGCCCGTATCGGTGAAGGCCTGATCTTCGATATGCGCACGTCCGTTTTCGCGCACGTTCAGCGGATGCCGCTGGCGTTCTTCACCCGAACGCAGACCGGCGCACTGGTGAGTCGCCTCAACAACGATGTGCTCGGTGCGCAGCAGGCGTTCACCTCAACGCTGTCCGGGCTCGTCTCCAATGTGGTGAGCCTGGTCCTCACTGCGGGGGTGATGTTCACCCTGTCGTGGCAGATCACCGCGATCTCCCTGGTGATGTTGCCCGTGTTCGTCATCCCGGCACGGCGCATCGGCGCGCGACTGCAAGGCATCACCCGCGAGTCCTACAACCTCAACGCGTCGATGAACGCGACGATGACCGAACGCTTCAACGTCGCCGGAGCCCTGCTGGTGAAGTTGTTCGGCCGGCCCGAGGATGAGGAGCGCTCGTTCCGGGACCGCGCGGCCCGAGTGCGCGACATTGGCGTGACCTCTGCGATGTACGGCAGGGCGTTCTTCGTCGCACTCGCCCTCGTGGCCGCGCTGGCGCAGTCTCTGGTGTACGGACTCGGCGGGTACTACGCGCTGCGAGGACAGCTGTCCCCTGGCACGGTAGTCACGCTCGCGCTGCTACTGACCCGGCTGTACGGGCCGTTGACCGCCCTGTCCAATGCACGGGTCGACATCATGAGTGCGCTGGTGAGCTTCGACCGGGTGTTCGAGGTACTGGATCTGGAGCCCATGATCGGCGATGCGCCGGACGCGATCGACCTGCCGTCAGACGCGCGGGGCATCGAGTTCGTTGACGTGCGGTTCGCCTATCCCAGTGCCGGCGAGGTGTCGCTCGCGTCTCTTGAGGACGTCGCGGTGCTCGATACGACGCCGACGCAGGAGGTGCTACGCGGCGTGTCTTTCCGAGCTGAGGCGGGGGAGCTGATCGCCCTGGTCGGCCCGTCGGGCGCCGGCAAGACGACGATCAGCCAACTCGTTCCCAGAATCTACGACGTGCGTTCAGGCCAGGTCCTCATCGGCGGACACGACGTTCGCGCGGTGACCCAGCAGTCCCTGCACGATCGGATCGGCGTGGTGAGCCAGGAGGCGCACATGTTCCACGACACGATCCGGGGCAACCTCGTCTACGCCCGACCGAACGCCACTGACGAGCAGTTGCTGTCGGCCATCGAAGCGGCGCAGATCGGTGACCTGGTCAGGTCGCTGCCCGACGGGCTTGACACGCTGGTCGGCGACCGTGGGTACCGGTTGTCCGGTGGCGAGAAGGCTCGCTTGGCCATTGCCCGGCTGCTGCTGAAGGCTCCCGAGATCGTCATCCTCGATGAGGCCACGGCTCACCTTGACAGTGAGAGTGAAGCAGCGGTGCAACTGGCCCTGGCCAACGCACTCTCCGGGCGCACGTCGCTGGTTATCGCACACCGTCTATCCACGATTCACAATGCCGACAAGGTGTTGGTCATCGACAATGGCGAGGTCGTCGAGTCCGGGACGCACGCGACACTGCTGGCCGCGAATGGGCTCTATGCCGAGCTGTATCGCACGCAGTTCGAACAGAGCGCCGGTCCTGCGCCGGCTGCCATGGACTCACTGGACACGGGCCTCGTCAGGGACTGAGTGAACCGTCCCGGGTTTGATGCCGCTTCCTTTTTTGCGAAGGATGCAGATCATGCCGAAGAGGTACCCAGCGGAGCAGCGTGAACGTGCGACCCGGATGACGGTCGATCGACTCGAGGATTACGGC
>JALYIS010000214.1 GCA_030775705.1 Actinomycetota bacterium | reverse complement strand
GTCTTGTGGAGTCGCAGCGGGGAAGGTGCCGTTCGGTCGGTAGTCGTCGAAGAACTCGTGCCACGCGGGGTCGACGGTCGACGGGTCGGCTTGATATCGCTCGTACATGTCCTCGACGAGCCACTCGTTGGCGCCGAAGTCGCCCGGTGCAGATGCGGGTTGGTTGCCTGTCGACTGGTCAGTCGTCGCCACGGTTTGCGCGCCATTCTCGTGTCAATTGAGCAAGGGGTTCCAGAGCGTGTCCGGGTCCGAGGTTACGCGCAACGCGAATCGATGCGTATGCCAGCGCCGCTCAGGTGATGTCCTGATTCATCGTGATCGAGGCACCCAGCACCGCCGTGACGACCGCCCACGCGAGCAGGACGGCCCCGCCGGCGAAGGCGGGGAGTAAGTGGATGTTGTTGAACTGCTCGGAGCCGGTTGTGTGGACGATGGCTGCCGCCGCGCCACCTGGCAGGTACGGGTAGGCGTACTTGATCACCGGGATGATCGCGATGATGCCCTGGAGCACGAGCAGGAAGACCAGTCCGATGCTCACGGCCGCGATCTGGTTGCGCACCAAGGCGCCGACGCCGATGCCCACGATGCCGAACAGGGCCACGACGATGAACACCCCCACCAGGGCCCGGGGAATGTGGTCACCGGTTACCGAGACGTGAATACCCTTGGCCGAGAGCCACGGCAACGCGATCAGCACCTGCACGAGAATGCAGATGAGCGAGTACGCGGCTCCGACGATCGCGTAGGCGAGCATCTTCGCGCCCGTCAACGCCCACCGTGAGGGGGTGCCCAGCACGGTCGGGGTGATCGTCTGATGCCGGAATTCGGTGGTCACCCCCAGTACCCCCAACACGAAGACTGGCAGGTAGGCCGTGGTCGCACTCGCGAACATCTGGGGCACGTCCGACGCCGTTCGAACCCCGTTGCTGGAGGCCAGTGACGCGACGACGATCAGCGCGCTGATCGCGATGCTCACCAGGAGCAGCCAGAACCAGACCTGTGTGGTTCGCAGTTTCAGGAACTCGGCGCGGATCAGCGTGATCACGGCGCACCCGCCTGCGGGTAGCCCGGCTGGGAGTAACCGGCTTGGGAGTAACCGGCTTGGGGGTATCCGGGCGGGGGGTATCCGGGCGGGTACGGGGCTCCGGTTGGCCCTTCGGTCAGCGCGAAGTACAGCTGCTCGAGGTCGAATCGCTGCGCGGTGAGCTCGTGCAGTTCCACCCCGGCGCTGAACGCCAGGTGCCCGACCTGTTCGACGGAGAGACCTCGTACCGAGAGCGTGGTCGGGTCTACATGCTGGCCGGAGGCGCCGTGGGCCGCCAGCGTCGCGACGAGCTGCTCGGCCTGCGGGGTCCGGACCCGGACGCTGTCGGTACCGGCGGTCAGCTCGGCGATGGTGCCCGATCGGACCAAAGCGCCACGATTCAAGATGACGACGCGGTCCGCGATTTCCTGGATCTCGCTGAGCTGGTGGCTGGACACGAGGATTGTCCGGCCCTCACCGGCGAGATGTCGAAAGAAGCCGCGCAGCCAGCGGATGCCATCGGGATCCAAGCCGTTGGCCGGCTCGTCCAGGATCAGTACCTGTGGGTTGCCGATCAGCGCGGCGGCCAGGCCAAGGCGCTGCCGCATGCCCAGCGAATAGCCGCGTACTTTGCGCCATCCGGAGTCGTGGAGACCGACGAGGTCGAGGACCTCATCGGCGCGCCGGTCCGCGAGGCCAGCCACCATGCACAGGATGCGCAGGTGGTTGCGGCCGGTTCGTGCGGGGTGGTAGCTCGATGACTCGAGGGAGGCTCCGACGACGGTGAACGGGTTGACGATCTCCTTATAGGCGACCCCGCCGATCGTCGCATAACCACTAGTGGGCCGCACCAGTCCGAGCGTCATGCGCAGTGTGGTGGTCTTGCCGGCGCCGTTGGGGCCGAGGAATCCGGTGACCGACCCGGGCTCGACGGAGAAGGTCAGTCGATCCACTGCCCGGACATTCCCGGTGAACACCTTCGACAGTTCGTTCACGACGATACGGCCCCGAACCTGGGGCGCCTGGTTCGCGCTGACGGTCACATGTCCATCACAGCACGTTTGACCGGCGCGTGAGGGCAGGATCAGCGGTCGGCCAGGCGACGCACGAACTTCAGACCGCTCCACGTGTCGTCGATAGCCGCCACCTTCACATCGACCAGGCCGACGGCGAGCCCGCGCTCGCGTACGGTGCCCTCGCCCAGATCTGTCTGAAGGCCGCTGGCCTTCTTCGGCCAGCACACCCACAGTGCGCCGGTACGCGCTAGGGAGTCGGCCAAGGGTGCAAGGCGGTCGGCGAGCACCGCCAGTCGGGGGCAGAACAGCAGGATGACTTCCGCGTCGGCCCCTCCCCGACGCCGCACGACCCTCACGCCGGCCGGCAACTGCCCGAGATCGAAACCTGCGGGCGCGCCCAGCAGCGTTACCCGGAAACCTTCCCGAATGCCCAACTTCTTGGGCAGCAGCGTCGCGCTGTAACCCGCGGTCACGAGCCGGTGGCCGCGGCCATGATCAAGCAGCTGCCAGTTGCGGTCGCAAGCAGTTTGTCCTGGGAGTCGCGGACCTCTCCGTCGCAGAATGCGACCCGCCGCCCTGGTTTGGTTACCCAGCCACGAGCGTGCAGCCGCCCGGTCGAGCTGTGAACTGCTCGCAGGTAGTTCACCTTGAGCTCGATGCTGGTGTATCCGACGCCGACCGGCAACGTCGTCTGTACGGCGCAGCCGAGGACCGAATCCAGCAGCGTGCACACCAATCCACCGTGCACCAACCCGATCGGGTTATATGCCGACTCGTCCGGCAGACAGGTGAACCTGACCTCCCCAGGGGAGACGCCGACGATTCGGAAATCGAAGTGCATCGCAATCGGTGGCGGGGGCAGCTCGCCATTCATGATCGCGCTGACATGATCGATGCCAGCCATCTCGGCACCGGCGGCCGCACCGCGCAGTGGGTCATACCAGGAGACCGTCTTGCTGCGCGGCTCGCCCCAGGCCTCGGGGGCGGGCCTGGGCTGTTCACTGGCCAAGAGCGGGGATCACCTCCCGCGCGAACAGGTCGATGCTCGAGCTGTCATAGGCGGCATCGACGAAGTAGCCGATGGCGTAGGTCAGTCCCATCTCGCGTGCGGCTGCGAGATTCTCAACGATCTGTTCCACGGTGCCGACCAGCGGACCGCTCTCGAACAGGTCGCTATACCGCGCCAGGGCATCAGCCGGGACGAGTGGTGTGTAATGCGCCCGTATCCAGGCCAGCTTGTCCTGGACGTCTGCCTCGGTCTCTCCGATGACGACGTTGTAGTTGCCCGAGCGCACGATCGAATCGAAGTCTCGCCCGATGTCGCGGCAGTGCGCCGCGAGCACCCCGGACTTGTGCATGAACGTCTCCGGCGTCGCGTCGAAGTTGGTGTAGTCGGCGTACTGCGCGGCGATGCGCAGCGTCTTCTGCTCGCCGCCGCCTGCGATCCACAGCGGGATTCCGCCCTCTTGTAACGGCAACGGCCGCCCGATGGCGCCGTCGACCTGATAGTGAGTGCCGTCCAGCGTCGCCACCCCGTCGCGCCACATCTGGCGCATGATCTGCACGCCCTCGTCCAGCATCCCCAGGCGCGCCCCGGCGCCGGGGAACCCGTAGCCGAAGGCCCGCCACTCATGTTCGTACCAGCCGGCGCCGATCCCCATCTCGACCCGGCCCCCGGAGATGACATCTATCGTGGCGGCAACCTTGGCCAGGTGTGCGGGATTGCGGTAGGCCATGCAGGTGCACATCTGGCCGAGTCGAACACGGCTGGTCGACGCGGCGAATGCGGCCATCAGGGACCAGGCCTCGTGAGTAGCCTCGTCGCTGGGTACCGGCACCGTGTGGAAGTGGTCATAGACCCAGATGGACTCCCACGGACCGGCTTCGGCTTGCCGGGCGACGCGGAGCATCGTCGCCCAGTGCTCGGATGTGTCGATGCCGGCGAGGTCGAGGCGCCAGCCTTGTGGAATGAACACTCCGAATCTCATTCGATCACTTTAGAACGGTGCTGGTCTTGGCCGACGCGACACCAGCGCCAACGCGCAGGCCTACCGGGATACGGCGCTACTAAGGTCCTCAGGGTGCGCTTTGGTAGCGACTGGGCCCGTGAGCGGTTCGCGCTCGCACGGGTCGCGCGCCTGGCCACCATCGGACCCGCGGGCGCCCCGCACCTTGTCCCGATCGTCTTCGCCACCGCAGCGGATGTGATCTACACCGCTGTCGACGCCAAGCCCAAGAGCACGCTGCAGCTGCGGCGGCTGGACAACATCGCAGTCGATCCCGGGGTGAGCGTCCTGGTCGACCACTACGACGACGATTGGGAGCAGCTGTGGTGGGCTCGCGCCGATGGCCGAGCCCGACTCCTCGGCGCGAGTGCGGAGCGAGACACGGCGATCTCGTTGCTCACCGACCGGTACCCCCAGTACAGCGACGAGCCACCTCCCGGCCTCGTCATTGCCGTGGAGGTGCTGCGGTGGTCGGGTTGGGCTGCTCGGTGAGTTCAACCTCTAACGACGGAGATTGATCAGAGACCCTGGTCCTCCGTGCGGACGTGAACGGCCGCCTCTTCTGCGCTGGCGGCACTGCCGGCGATGCCGACGTCGTCGGCGACCAGCTCACCGTCGCGGCGTTCGCCCACGACACCTTCCCCCGAAGCGACGAGCCGCCCAGCGCGGGGGTCTTGCGCACTCTCGGACCAGGTCGAAGCGTCGACGTCAGGCTCCTCCTCGGCCAGGCGCTGATCGAGGGATTCGCCCTCGGCCTGTTCGCGCTCAGTGGTCCCGTATCGCGTCGATGCGGGTTCGCGCTCTGGTGGTGACCAGCTCGTATCCAGGACCTCATCAGGGTCTGCGGTGGCGAGAGTCTCGGCGCCGTCTAGGTACTCAGCGCCGTCGACGTTCTCCTGATAAACGTCGTCCCCGAAAGCCTCGTCGCCACGTCCGCTCATCCGATTCCCCTCCGAAGCTCATGCTGCTGAGGTGTCATACGCCTCGTCGCGATCGCCACCGGCGCCCGCACTCATCAGGGACCTGCCCAGTCGGCGGCGTGGGCAAAACAGCTGGCGGCAGATCTGAGGTGCGGTGGGGTGCGTCACCGGGCGCGGCTACGGTGGGGCAATGGCTGCCGTCACCCGTTGGGTCACCCAAAACGGCGGTGATCACTCCCAGTGGTACGTCGACCGGTTCCGCCGCCTCGCAGCCGATGGTGAGGATCTGGCCGGAGAGGCGCGTCTGGTGGATGCGATGGTCGGGCGTAGGGCCCACATCCTTGATGCCGGCTGCGGCACCGGCCGCGTTGGGGCTGAGCTGGCAGCGCGCGGACACGATGTCGTCGGTGTCGACGCCGACACCGTCCTGATAGCTGCGGCGCAGGCCGACCACCCCGGGATCAACTGGCTGGTGGCCGACCTCGCCGAGCTGGATCTGGCGGGGGAGGGGCAATCCGGACCATTCGACGCAGCGGTGCTCGCCGGCAATGTGATGGCATTCGTCGCTCCGGGAACGGAGCAGGCGGTGCTCACCCGCGTTGCCGCACACCTACACGCAGATGGCTTCCTCGCCGTCGGCTTCGGCACCGAGCGTGGCTATGCACTGGCCGATTTCGACAGAGACAGCCGGGCGGCCGGGCTGACGGTCGAGCACCGATTCGCCACCTGGGATCTGCGTCCGTTCACTGACAGCGCCGACTTCGCCGTAACCATCTTGCGCACGCCCCGCGCGCGGAACAACAAGCAGGAGCGGTGAGTGCACCGGTGATAGCCGAGCCCGAGCCGGAACGGACACACCGCCAGATCCTGGTAATCATGTCCGGCTTGATGCTGGGCATGTTCCTGGCCTCGCTCGACCAGACCATCGTCTCGACCGCTCTGCCTACAATCGTCGGCGACTTCCACCGTAGCGACCTGCTGTCGTGGGTGATCACGGCCTACCTCCTGGCGAGCACCGCGTCAACACCGCTGTGGGGCAAGGCGGGCGATCTCTACGGGCGAAAGC
>JALYIS010000213.1 GCA_030775705.1 Actinomycetota bacterium | reverse complement strand
AAAGGCTCCGTCAGGCCGGCTCGTCAGCGGTCCCAGATGCGGCGGCCGGCGGCGCGTCCTCTCCGGTGGCCTCCGCGTCGAGATCCGCGGTGGTCGGTGCCGCGACGATGTTGACCACGAGGTACTCCGGATCGGTGCGAAGCTCCACACCCTCCGGCAGCGGGACCTCGCTGGCCAGTATCCGGGTGCCGATCGCGGCGCCCTCAACGGAGACCTCGATCTCGTCGGGGATCGACATCGCATCGGCCTCGACCTGCAGGCTTACCAGCTCCTGGGTGACCAGCGTGTCCGGGACGGCGTTGCCGGTGACGACGAGATAGACGTCGACCACGACCTTCTCGCCACGCCGGATGATCAGCAGGTCGACGTGTTCGATGTGCCGCCGGATCGGGTGCACGGTGACGGTCTTGGTCAGCGCGAGTTGCGGCTGGCCGTCCAGGTCGATGCTGAGCACCGCGTTGCTGCCCTGCTCGCGGATCACCCTGGCGAATTCCAGCGCGGGCAGCGCCACATGCAGCGGGTCGCTGCCGTGACCGTAGAGCACTGCGGGGATCTTGCCAGCGCGTCGGGTACGGCGGGCGGCACCTTTGCCGAACTCGGTGCGCGGCTCGGCGGCCAGACGGACCTCGGACACGATGGGACTCCTTAACAGCTTCGAGGCGCGACGCCGGTGGGCGTGACGCGGGATCGAGGTCGGCGGGCCGTACGGCGGTGGCGACGCCCGCCCTCGTGATCGCCGAGCGGGCGCGCGAAGCGCGGCACCGCCACGTCGATCACGAAGAGCGCCAAGCTCTCCCTCGCCGGGGCAACGTTATGAAGTATAGGCGGGGCGCGTTCACCGGGTTGGCACCAGGGTGGGCTCAGGCGATGCCGTCGAACAGACTGGTCACCGAGCCGTCGTCGAAGACCGCGTGGATCGCCTGGGCCAGCAGCGGCGCGATGGACAGCACCGTCAACCCGGGGAAGCGCTTGTGGTCCGGGATGGGCAAGGTGTTGGTGAAGATGACCTCGCGGGCGCCGCAGGTGGACAGCCGCTGGCTGGCGGACTCCGACAGCACCCCGTGGGTGGCGGCGACGACTACGTCGGTCGCGCCGCCGTCGAGCAGCGCCCGCACGGCGCCGGCCACCGTGCCACCGGTGTCGATCATGTCGTCGATCACCACGCAGAGCCGGCCGTCGATGTCGCCGACCACCCGGTTGGCGATCGCCTTGTTGGGCACCCGCGGATTGCGAGTCTTGTGGATGAAAGCCAGCGGCGTGCCGCCGAGGGTCTCGGCCCACCGCTCGGCCAGGCGTACCCGGCCGGAGTCCGGCGACACCACGGCCAGCTCACGTCCGGCGTAGGTGTGCTTGATGTGGTCGGCGAGCACCGGCAGCGCGAACAGGTGGTCCACCGGCCCGTCGAAGAAGCCCTGAATCTGCGAGGTATGCAGGTCCACTGTCATGATCCGGTTCGCGCCGGCGACCTTGAACATGTCCGCGATGAGCCGCGCGGAGATGGGCTCGCGCCCGCGGTGTTTCTTGTCCTGGCGGCTGTAACCCCAGAACGGCATCACCACAGTGATCCGCTTGGCCGACGCGCGCTTGAGCGCGTCCACCATGATCAGCTGCTCCATGATGGCGTCGTTGATCGGGGCGGCGTGCGCCTGCACCACGAAGGCGTCGCAACCGCGGACCGACTCTTCGAACCGGACGAAGATCTCACCGTTGGCGAAGGCGTAGGCGGACTGTGGGGTGACCGCGATGTCGAGATACTTGGCCACCTCCTCGGCCAGCTCGGGGTGGTAGCGCCCGGAGAAGAGCATCAGGCTCTTCTTCGGGATCGCCGACATCGTGGAAAGGGTCATGCTCACTCCTGCCGCGTCTGGTCACCGTAGGTCCGGTCGGGCGGTCGCGCATGCTGGGCCAGCTTCGCTGCGTCTGCAGCCGGGGTTCCCGGGCGCTGCCGGCTGACCCATCCTTCGACGTTGCGCTGACGCCCTCGGGCTACCGCCAGCGCCCCGGGCGGTACATCCTCCGTGATCACTGAGCCGGCCGCGGTGTAGGCACCGTCGCCGATGGTCACCGGGGCCACGAACATGTTGTCGGCCCCGGTCCGCGCGTGCGCGCCCACGGTGCTGTGGTGCTTGGCCACCCCGTCGTAGTTGACGAACACGGTGGCTGCGCCGATGTTGCTGCCCTCGCCGATCGTCGCGTCCCCCACGTAGCTCAGGTGCGGCACCTTCGCACCAGGCCCCAGCTCGGCGTTCTTGGTCTCCACGAAGGTGCCGACCTTGGCCCGCTCGCCGATCCGGCTGCCCGGCCGCAGATAGGCGAACGGGCCGATCTGCGCTCCATCGGCCACCGTCGCCCCGATGCCGTGGGTACGCACTACGGTGGCTCCCGCGCCGATAGTGCAGCCCGACAGGGTTGAGTCCGGC
>JALYIS010000212.1 GCA_030775705.1 Actinomycetota bacterium | reverse complement strand
GTCCCGGCGGATCTCGCCGACCGCTCCGCGCGTGCGCAGCTGCTCGACCGAATCGGTGCCCTTGGCCTGGTCCCCGACATCCTGGTCAATAACGCCGGACTGTCGACGACCGGCAGCGTGGCCACTTCGGATCCGCAGTCCGAGCTCAACATGATCGAGGTCGACGTCGCCGCCGTGGCTGACCTGTGCAGCCGCTTCCTACCGGGGATGGTCGAGCGCCGACGGGGCGCGCTGCTCAATGTCGCATCCACGGCAGCGTTCCAGCCGCTGCCGGGGCAGGCCGGCTACGGCGCCTGTAAGGCCTTCGTACTCTCCTACAGCCAGAGCCTGGCCGGTGAGTTGCGCGGCACCGGCGTCGCGGTCACGGCGCTGTGCCCAGGACCGGTGGACACGGCATTCATCGAGACGGCCGGGTTCACGAGGCAAGAGGCCACCAGCTCGCTGCCGGGTTTCATGTGGGTCTCGCCCGAACGAGTCGCCAAGACCGCGGTGGACGCGCTGGCTCGCGGCCGCCTGCTGGCCATTCCCGGCGCCGCGAACCGGATCGGCGCCGTGCTGTCGCAGCACGCGCCGCGCCGCCTGCTCATACCGATCCTGGCCAAGAACCATCCCAGCCTGCGCTGAGCACTCCCCGGCCCGGACGTCAATCAGCCGGGCGTGACCCGGTTCGAAACGGCCGCAGCCGAACGTCCGCCTCCATCTTGGGCAACCCGGGAACACCTGGTACCCCGGGTGCCAGGACTCCGACGTCGTCCAAGTCGACAGGGTGCGAGCCCGCTTCGGGCGCACCGGCGAGGCCGGTGTCGTCCGCCTCGACACCGGTGTGCGGGCCTGGCTGTCCGGCGTCGCTGTAGCCGACGTTGTAATGCGCGAAAAGCTCCTGTTCCTGCTTCACCGTAAGCGCCACGTCGGGGTCATTGTGTGGCGCGACCGCCAGATCGTCGTTGGTGTAAGGAACGAGCAGCCGTCCATCCGCCCATCGCGCGTGAGCAAGCGGTACGAGGGAATGGTGACGGCCGAACAGGCCGCTGCGGACGGCGACCCACGTCGGTAGGTCCAGCACGTCATCGACGAAGAGCCCGACGACGGTGCCGAGCTTCTCGTCGAATTCGTTCGTGACCTGGGCGCCCTCCAGGCTGTGATAATCGGGGACCAGCACGCCGACTCCTCGTCCTGCGACCGCCGTGGTGCGCATCACCGGGGTGTACCCGTCGACGGCGTCGGCAAACCAGACAGTGGCGGCAGCTCGGCTTCAGACTCCAGCGCAGCCGCTAGCGCTTGATCATGTCGTCCGGCGACCAGACCGCGCGCATGCTCGCGATGCGCCCGTTCTTGTCGAAGACCATGATGTCGACCGGGCTCAACTCGATGGTGAGGTCCCCGAAGACCGTCACGATGCGGAACTCGAACACAGCGGTGTCTCCCGAGGCGCGCAATGAGAGTTGCGTGGATCGCTCGATCGGCTCGATGACCTTGTAGAAGGCGAGGATCGCGTCCTTGCCCACGTGCGGGTCGTTTCCGACCGGGTCCTCGAGGACCGCGTCGTCGGCGTAGAGCTCGGCAATCTGCTCTGCGGTCCCATTCGCTACCAGGGCCAGGTATTGCTCAACGGTGGATCTCATCTCGGCGACGGTCGGCACCACAAGCTCCCAACTAGAACGTGTTCTCATTGGCTAGTGTGCTCCGTCGGTCTCCGGACCGACAACTGGCCGCTGACGACGCGTCCTCGATTACGGTGATGACCATGGGGGAGTATGTACTCACGCTGTCCTGCCCGGACCGGTTGGGCATCGTGCACGCGGTCTCGGGTTTCTGTGTCGAGTTGGCATGCAACATCCGCGACAGCCAGCAATTCGGTGACCCGGACACCGGACGCTTCTTCATGCGGGTCCATCTCGACGGGGCCGGTGGCCTCGGCGAACTCCGGGCCGCGTTCACCTCGACCGCAGCCCGCTTCGCGATGGACTGGACGCTGCACGACTGCGCACTGCGGCCTCGGGTGCTCATTCTGGTCTCGACCCAAGACCACTGCCTCAACGACCTGCTGTACCGCCACCGGATCAACGCACTGCCGGGCGACCTCATCGCGATCGTCTCCAACCACGGCACCTGCGCGCCGATGGCACGCTCGGCCGGTATCGAGTTCCATCACCTGCCGGTGACGGCTGCCACGCGAAGCATCCAGGAGGGGCAGCTGCTCGCCCTCGTCGAGGACCTCGACATCGATCTCATAGTGCTCGCCAGATATATGCAGATCCTCTCACCGGCGGCGTGTGCCCAGCTCGATGGCCGAGCCATCAACATCCACCATTCCTTCCTGCCGGGCTTCGTCGGTGCGCGCCCCTATCACCAGGCCTACCAACGCGGGGTGAAGCTGATCGGCGCGACCGCGCACTACGTCACCGCCGACCTCGACGCCGGACCGATCATCGAACAGGAGGTCGCCCGCGTCGACCATTCGGTGTCGCCCGAGCAGTTGATCGCGATCGGGCGCGACCTAGAATCCGTAGCCCTGGCCCGGGCGGTCACCTGGCACCTCGAGCACCGCATCATCTTGAACGGATCCAAGACCGTCGTCCTGCGCTGACCCTTGCCGGACGTCGCCGAAGATGAACCACCGCATGGCCGCGTAGATGAAGATCGCCTCGCAGCCCCCGGCAACGATTCGGGCGAGGCGATAGTCCAGGCCAAGGGTCGCGAGGCCGTCGCCCACGCCGAGGATGAATGTTGCGTAGTTGATCGCTACCACGAGCACGTAGCGGCCCAGCTGCTGTCCGACCGCGCCGTGCGAGCGGAAGTTGATCGACCGGTTGAGCACGAAACTCACCCCGAAGGCCGTCCCATAGGCGAGCGTGATGCTCAACGGCAGGGGCCAGTGCAGTTCGCCGTGCAGCAGCGTCAGCAAGCCCAGGTCGAGCGAGAAGGTCAGCAGATTGATCCCTGCGAACCCGACAACTGAGGGCGCCAAGCCGATCATGCGCTGCGCCGTGCTGCCGGGGCCACCGCACCGACGCTAGGGGTGTCACGGTGGCGCTGGGGACAGGCCGGCGCACACTTCGGGAAAGGTTCGACTTGCGTTCGCCGGTAGGTCGGGAAACGCCATCTCCGCCGCCACTTCGCCGGTGATGATCGTCGGAACCTGCTGCTACATACCTCCGCAAACCCGCCGGAAAAGCAACTTTGGTGCGTGCATTCCGGCTGCCCTCGCACTACTGTTCGACTGCTGTGTGATCCATCGCACAGCTGGACGGGAGGGCTGCGCATGGGTTACGAACCTTCGCATTCCGTCGCGAGGGATCCGTCCATCATGGCGCGTGGTCGGCTCGGACGACGGGCATTCCTGTCGGTCGCGACGATCGGATCGATCGCCGCGCTGGGCAGCTGGCTCGAAGTGCGAGGTCACCCAGCAGCGTCGGGAGACGGGCTGGAAGCCCAAGCAGGGGCAGTCCCCCTCGGTGCCGGTGGAGCAGCGCCGTCCCAGGGCACCCATCCAGTGGTATCGGCCGTTGACCTCGTGCGGTCTGCGCCCGACGGCATGATCGCCGCCTTACCCGGGCACCGCGGGCTGCTCGCGCTCACCGTCGATGATGGCACCAGCGCCGAGGTCGTCAGCGCCTACGCCGACTTCGCAAGGCGCAGCGGCATCCGGTTGACATTCTTCCCTAATGGCAACAACCCGTCATGGACGGACAACGCAGCCCAGCTGCGCCCGCTCGTCGACTCCGGCCAGGTCCAGCTTGGCAACCACACCTGGTCGCATCCCAATCTGACCCGGCTGAGCGACTATGACGTCGCGGACCAGATCAGCCGCAACGAGAAATTCCTCACCAACACCTACGGAGTCAGCGGGCGGCCATTCTTGCGGCCGCCCTTCGGCTTTCACAACGAGCGCACCGACCGCATCGCCGCAGACCAGGGTTACACCACCGAGGTGATGTGGAACGGCTCGCTCAGCGACTCGAGCGTGCTCAGTTCCGACGAGATCCTCGGATTCGCAAGGCGGTGGCTGACTGCCGAACGAATCGTCATAGGGCACGCCAACCACCCGGGCATCATCGGAGCCCTCGACCAGATCGGCGCGCTGATCCAATCGCGTGGCCTGCGTACCGTCACCTTGAACGACGTCTTCCTGCACGCCTGACGTGGGGGTTTCTGCGCCTACGTCGTGGCCGATGACATCGACGGCCCGCGCGTACCGCGGCGAGGCGCGCAAGGCCGCCCCCGGCGGATTGACGGCTACTCGACCCCGACCATGACCTCGGTCGACTTGATGACCGCCACGACGGCGCCACCTACGGTCAGGCCCAGGTCATCGACCGCGTCCTTCGTCACCGATGCGGTGATCTGCTGGCCGCCCGGCAGGTCGATCTTCACGATCGTCATCACCGCTCCGACCTCGATCGCGGCGACGGTTCCGGCGAGCTGGTTTCGAGCAGACAGGCGCATCCGATTCTCCTATCGAACAACAGCGATGAGACCACGCTCACGTCTTGGCCGCGGCCCGGACGTTGACCTGAGGTAACACCCTTTCGCCGTAGGCGGCAAGGGTGGCGTCCTTGGCATCGTGCTGCAGGTAGACGGCGAACTGATTCACGCCGAGGTCTCGCAGTTCGTGCAGGCGCGTGACGTGCGCATCGACCGGCCCCACTAGGCAGAACCGATCGACGATCTCGTCCGGGACGAACGAGGCATGCGCGTTGCTGGCCTTGCCGTGCGAGTTGTAGTCGTAGCCCTCGCGGCCGGTGATGTAGTCCGAGAGGGCCTTGGGCACCGCCGCACCGTCGGCCCCGTACCGCTCCACGATGTCCGCGACGTGGTTGCCCACCATGCCGCCGAACCACCTGCACTGGTCTCGGGCGTGAGCCAGGGCTTCGTCGGTGCCGTCGGTGACGTAGGCCGGCGCCGCGACGCAGATCGTCACCGCCGCCGGGTCCCGACCGGCGTCGGTGGCCGCCTTGCGAACAGCGGCGATCGACCACTCGGTAACGTCGGGGTCGGCCAACTGGAGGATGAACCCGTCACCTATCTGACCGGTGAGCGCCAGCGCCTTCGGGCCGTAGGCGGCGACCCAGATCGGCAGCCGCGAGTCCGCTCCCCAGGGAAACCTGATCTGGTTCCCGCGGTAGTCAGCTGGTGCACCGTTTGCCAGCGGACGGATGACGTCGATGCAGGCGCGCAGGTCGGCGAGCGTCACCGGCTTGCCGTTGATGACGCGAACAGCTGAGTCCCCGCGGCCGATTCCGCAGATGGTGCGGTTTCCGTACATGTCGTTGAGCGTCGCGAACAGGGATGCGGTCACCGTCCAATCGCGGGTCGCGGGGTTGGTGACCATTGGGCCGACCGTCACCCGTCGAGTGGCCGCCAGGATCTGGCTGTAGATGACGAACGGCTCCTGCCAGAGGATGTGCGAGTCGAAGGTCCACACATGTGTGAAGCCGTACAACTCGGCTCGGCGCGCGAGATCGACGACTCGCGAGGCAGGCGGATCGGTCTGGAGGACGACCCCGAAGTCCATCGTGGCGCCGCTCAGAGCAGGTTCTGGGAGAGGCTGCGCTTGAGGAACCTGCCGTGGCCCTTGACCCCGACGTAGCCGGTCTCGTCCTTGACGACGGTTCCGCGAGACAGCACCACATCGACATGGCCGTCGATCTCGTAGCCCTCCCATGCCGAGTAGTCCATGTTCATGTGATGGGTTTCGTCGACTCCGATGCGGGTGTGCCCGGCCGGGTCGTAGATCACCACGTCCGCGTCGGCGCCGGCGGCGACGACACCCTTGCGGCCGTATAGACCGAACATTCGCGCGGGAGTGGTGCAGCAGACCTCGACCCATCGCTCCAGGCTGATCCGTCCGTCGACGACTCCCTGGTAGAGCAGATCCATCCGGTGCTCGACCGAGCCGATGCCGTTCGGGATCTTGGAGAAGTCGCCGATCCCCATCTCCTTCTGGTCCTTCATACAAAACGGGCAGTGGTCGGTGGAGACGGTGGAGACGTCGCCGGTGCGGATGTAGCGCCACAGCTCGTCCTGATGGCCCTCGGACCGGGCACGCAACGGCGTCGAGCAGACCCACTTGGCTCCCTCGAAGCCGCCCCACTCATCACTGCGCGCGCCCAGGCTCTGCTCCAACGAGAGGTACAGGTACTGAGGGCAGGTCTCGCCGAACACGTTCTGCCCGGCGTTGCGGGCCTCCGCGATGCGGGCCAGCGCCTGCTTTGCGGACACGTGCACGACGTAGAGCGGCGCTCCGGTGAGGTCGGCCAACATCACTGCACGATGGGTCGCCTCCTGCTCCGCCTGCCAGGGTCGCGACGTGCCGTGGAAGTAGGGCGCCGTGTCGCCGCGCGCCAGCGCCTGTTGCACCAGAACGTCGATCGCCGAGCCGTTCTCCGCGTGCATCATGATCAGTCCGCCGTTGCCAGCCGCGGTCTGCATGGCGCGCACGATCTGGCCGTCGTCGGATAGGAACACGCCCGGGTACGCCATGAATAGCTTGAAGCTCGTGATCCCTTCGTCGATGAGCGCATCCATCGCCTTGAGCGACTCGTCGTTGACGTCACCGATGATCTGGTGGAATGCGTAATCGACGGCGCAGTTGCCCCGGGCCTTGTCGTGCCACAACGCGACCTGGTCCTGAACCTGCTGGCCGTGGGTCTGCACGACGAAATCGACGATGGTGGTGGTGCCACCCCACGCTGCTGCGCGCGTCCCGGTCTCGAAAGTGTCAGACGCCTGGGTGCCGCCGAACGGCATCTCCATGTGGGTGTGGCCATCCACCCCACCCGGGACCACGTACTTGCCGGTGGCGTCGATCACGGTGTCGGCGTTGATCGGTCCGAGCGCGCTCGCGCCGGGAGCAATGACGGCGGCGATCGTTTCACCGTCGATGAGCACGTCCTGCAGTGCGACTCCGGTCGGTGAGACGACAGTCCCGCCCTTGATCAAAACGGTCACCGCAACTCCTTAGGGCAACGTCGTCTTGGCATAGGACTCAGGGCGACGGTCCCGGTAGAACTGCCAATCGTTTCGGGTCTGGGTGATCTCGTCGAAGTCCAGATCACGGGTCACGATCTCTTCCTTGTCGACCGAGGCGACCTCGCCGACGTAGTTGCCGCGCGGATTCACGAAGTAGCTCGAACCGTAGAAACGCACCGCGTCGTCGCCGAACTCGTCGGACTCGATGCCGATACGGTTGTTCGCCGCAATGAAGTACTGGTTCGCGGCCGCCGCCGCGGGCTGCTCCAGTTCCCACAGTCGATTCGACAGCCCGGGCTTGGTCGCCGACGGATTGAACACCAGTTGCGCGTTGTTCAAACCGAGTTCGCGCCACCCCTCTGGAAAGTGCCGGTCGTAGCAAATGTAGACACCTACCCGACCGACCGCCGTGTGGAACACCGGATAGCCGGCGTTGCCGGGACGGAAATAGAACTTCTCCCAGAACTGCGGAAGGTTGGGGATGTGATGCTTGCGGTACTTGCCCAGTAGCGTGCCGTCCGCGTCGATCACCGCCGCCGTGTTGTAGTACTCGCCCTCGTTCTCGACCTCATAGATCGGCGCGACGATCACGATCGCGAGCTCCTTGGCCAACGCCTGAAAGCGCTCGACCGTCGGGCCGGGAATCGATTCGACGTAGGAGTAGTACTTCTGGTCCTGGACGATGCCGAAGTACGGGCCGTAGAACAGCTCCTGGAACCCGATGATCTGCACCCCGTCCGCGGCCGCCGCGCGCACGAACTGCTCGTGCTTGGCGATCATCGATTCCTTGTCACCCGTCCAGGTCGCCTGGGTGATGGCTGCGCGGACCACGGTCATGACTACTCCTCCGCCCAGCCCGTCGCGATGACGCCGGTCGCCGGTGTGCTTGATGAGATGCCTCGCAGTCTTTCACCACACCACCGGCCTCGTCGATGCGACCGCCCCGACCGGCCTCGGCCACACGACCTCACCGGAGTGCAGGTTCTCGATGCGCACCCAGTCACCGGCCGGAATCGGGTGTGGGGCGATCCACCATGACTGACTCAGGCCACCGCCCGCCTCATCGATCTCGCGCATCTGCCGACGCCCGACGCGGCGTCTCCGGGCCCACTGGGCCCAGTGCTGGGCGTATGAAACAGACACCGTGATCCGCACACCCCGCTTGTCTTGGGCCGGATCGCGCGGTTCGGGTGAGCGCAGCCCGTGATCATTTCCCGAACCGGGGGCCATCGCGTCGGTCAGCCAGACGACGCGCAGCGGCCCGGCCGCGAACTCGCGTCCCGCGGATCCGCGGCTGACGAGCAGCACGCCGTCCTTGAGGATCGAGGTGAGGTTCGCCTCGCTCGTGTAGTGGTAGAGCAAGCGCAGGTGATTGGGCTCCCCCTTCATGCCACCACGCTACGTCCGGAGGATGACGCCCGGGAGTCCCATCAGGAAAGTTTGCCTACAGACTCGCGGTTCGCACGGTGGCCCTGGATCACCAGCGGCCGATCAGAGGCCGGGGCCTTCAGCGACCGCCTTGATCGATGCGAGGGTCTTGCGTATCCCGTCGAGGTTGTGCGAGGCGCGGTCGTGCACGCCGGTGACCGGGCCACCTAGGGTCCTCACCAGGGCACCCCGGCGGTCGATCGTCGATTCGGTGAGGGCGCACCCGGACGCGTGCGGTCTGATCTCGTAGATCCAGTCCGCGACCGGCAGGCCGAACGACGTGACCCGGTAGGAGAACAGGCGGCCGGTCTCGGCCGCGGTCACGGTGCAGATCGTGGACCAGGTCCGACCCTTGTTGCCATTGCGCCCCTTGAACTTCGCGCCCACCACAGGTGCGCGTGCGCCCTTGAGCCAGGTGGCGCGGGTGAGTTCGGGGCTCCACTCCGGCATCCGGGTGATGTCGCTGATCAGGTCCCACACCACATCGGCGGGGGCGTCCACCGCCACGGAGTCATGCACAGCTTCGGTCATGCTCGAAAGTATGCCCGCTCCCACTCGGGTGCGGCGCACCGCGATTCGCCCGCCATTTGCGCGTGCCAATGGCATAGCGGCCTGCGCTGTCGGGCGACCGAGTGGTCTGGAATCCACATCGACCGTGCTGCCGACGCTGTGATCAGCCACCAGCCCTCGGCCGCGTCCGGGCAGGAGTGGTATGCGCATTTGGGCACGACTCCAGGATGCGCACGACCGGTGAACCCGCCCTGAACTCGCCGTGGCGTCTAGGCGTGTGGGGGGCGAACCGTCAGCACCGGGCAGTCCGCCCCTCGCATGACGTCCTGGATCGTGCTGCCGAGCAGGAACTTGCCGATCGGCGACACACGTCGCAACCCCAGCACGATGAGCTCGGCCCGTGTCTGACCCGCGACCTCCAAGATCGAGCCCCCCACATCCGAGGCTTCCAGGATCTGCCGAATGTCGTGGGCGATGCCCTCCTCGGCAAGCCGCTGGCGCACCGCGTCGAGGTCCTTCTCATCGGCGAAGGTCGCATCGGCAAAGTTCTGTCCGACCGCGACATTGACCACGACCATCCGGCTCCCCCTCCACTTCGCCTCGGCGATGCCGATGGCGAGGGCGGCGACACCCTCGGGGGTCGGTACGTAGGCCACCAGAACTGTCATGGGTGAAGTCTGCACGTGTGATCACGGCTCGACCAGGCTTTTGCGCGATGGACCCGACAGATCTAGACGGGGGCGACCTGAGCTTGGGGCCGGCGCCGCGGGATGGCTTCGAATCCGTGGAAACGGCGCAGCAGCATCCAGATGACGGGGGCGAGCAGGATCAAGCAGACGAGCAGCGCCGCGGTGAGCACGTTGCCGGCGCCGAGCAGCTTCAATGCCGAGGCGAGCAGGACGAATGCCAGCGCCCGGCGGATCAACGCTGCGGGCAGCCGTGAGGACAGCTGCGCACCGATGAACGCGCCTGGGACGGCCCCCACCAACAACGCGCCGGTGATGCCCAGCTTGAGATCACCGAAGAGCACATGGCCAAACGCCGCGGACGCGACCAATGGCACCGCCTGAACCAAGTCCGTCCCGACCAGTTCGCTCGCACGAAGCGTCGGGTAGAGGAACATGAGGGCGATGATGATCAGCGAGCCCGAGCCGACGGAGGTCATCCCGACGACGAGGCCGCCGACAACGCCGATGGCGACGGTCGGTAACGGGCGTAGCTGGATCCGTGGGGGGCCTTCGGGGTCGGCGTCGCGTCGCCCATCACGCCTGCGGGCCCGCTCTGCCAGCCTCAGGTAGGCGCGCACAAACAGGCCGGCGGCGGCGAGTACCAGCGCGATCCCCAACGCTCGCTGAATGAGGTTCTCGATGTTGTTGCCGCGGCCCAGTGCCCGGGCAACGAGCACGCCCGCAAACGCAGCCGGGACCGACCCGAGGCACAGCCATTTCACGAGATCCATCCGAACCGTGCCGTTACGCAGGTGCACGACGGAGCCGACCGGCTTCATCACCGCGCTCGCGACCAGGTCGCTCGATACCGCGGCGAGTGGGGATACGCCGAAGAACAGCACCAGCATGGGCGTCATCAGCGCGCCACCGCCCATGCCGGTCAGACCGACGACAATGCCGACCGCGAGCGCGCCGAGCGCCAGCGTCCAGTGCACGTCAGCCCCCGAAGTTAGTTTCTCCACCGAAGGGGCGAAGTCTACAGACAAGATAAACAAACGCGCCACTTGACCAACCGCCCGCGACCACGAATTCGCCACTGCCCGCAACCAGGAGTTCACCGCACGGACGCGTCGAACTCGGCGCGGCGTCGCCTGGGCGGGTGATCGTCGAGGTGTGCGCGTGACGCTGATAGCGGAGACGTTCTCACCCGCGGTCAACGGAGTCGTGAACTCCGTGATCCGGGTAGCCGACCAGTTGTCGGCCCGAGGGCATGAGCCCATCGTGATAGCACCGACGGGCGAGTCCTACCGCAGCGCGAACGGGGCGCATATCGAGGTGGTCCCAGTCCCGTCGGTCGCGTTGCCGGGATATCGCGGCATCTCGATCGCGCGACCGTCGCTCGACCTGGTTCCGATCCTGCAGGAGCTGCGGCCAGACGTGGTGCACCTCGCCTCGCCCGTCGTCCTCGGCTGGTCAGCGGTACAGGCGGCCGCGGAACTCGAGATCGCCTCGGTGGCGGTATTCCAGACCAACCTGGCCGCTTTCATCGCCCGCTACGGTCGCACCGTCAGCGGGATCAGTTCGTCGTTGATGTGGAGCTGGTTGCGGCGCCTGCACAACGCCGCGGATCTCACCCTGGCCCCGTCGAGCGCGACCGCCTACGAGCTACGTCGCCAGGGGATCGGGCCGGTGGCGATGTGGGGCCGGGGCGTAGACCGCGATCTGTTCAATCCAGCCCGGCGTGACCTCGGCTGGCGCGCGCGCGAGGGCCGGGGCAAGCTCATCGTCGGCTATGTGGGACGCCTGGCGTCAGAGAAGAGGGTCGAACTGCTGGAACCGGTCTCTCGGCTGGCGGGCGTCCAGCTGGTCGTCGTGGGCGACGGGCCGCGCCGCAAGTCACTCGAACGGCTGATGCCGCGCGCCCGGTTCACCGGCCAGCTGACCGGCCCTGAGCTCGGGAGGGTGATGGCCAGCCTGGATCTTCTTGTCCACCCCGGCGCCGACGAGACCTTCTGCTAGGTCATTCAGGAGGCGCTGTGCGCGGGCGTTGCGGTCATCGCCGCCGCCTCCGGCGGACCGCTGGACTTGGTACGCCACGGCGAGAACGGCTGGCTGTGGGCGGGCGATGACGCCGATTTCCTAGCCGCGCAGGTCGCGGCAGTACGCGACGACCCCGTGGAGCTACTCGCCGTGCGTGCCCGGACCCGGCCCTCGGTACAGGCCCGCACCTGGTGCCGCGTGACCGACCAGCTCATCGGCCACTATTACAGCGTGGGGAACAAGCGGACGGGATCCTCCCCGGTCTCGAAGACCTGCGCCGCGGGCCCCACGACGAGCGAGTCGGGCGGTCCCGCGAGGCCGGGATCCTTGTCGGCATAGTCGAGGCTGTGCAGCACGTGCCGCAGCGCGCCGATCCGGGCGCGCTTCTTGTCGTTGCTCTTGATGACCGTCCACGGGGCGTCTGCGGTATCGGTGTAGAAGAACATCGCCTCCTTCGCCTCGGTGTACTCGTCCCACTTGTCAAGGGACGCCCGATCCGTAGGGCTGAGCTTCCAGCGGCGCACCGGGTCTTGCTGTCTACTGACGAACCGCGTTCGCTGCTCGCTCCGTGAAACCGAGAACCACAGCTTGACCAGGTGGATGGCGCTGCGTGTCAGCATCCGCTCGAACTCCGGCGCCTGCCTCATGAATTCGAGGTACTCCACTGGACTGCAGAAGCCCATCACACGCTCGACACCGGCGCGGTTGTACCACGATCGGTCGAACATGACGATCTCCCCAGCGGCGGGCAGATGCTGGACGTAGCGCTGGAAGTACCACTGGGACCGTTCCCGGTCGGTGGGCTTGTCGAGAGCGACCACACGGGCTCCCCGGGGATTGAGATGCTCGGTGAACCGCTTTATCGTGCCGCCCTTGCCGGCGGCGTCGCGGCCCTCGAACAGGATGACCACCTGCTGGCCGGTGTCCTTCACCCAGCTCTGCAACTTGAGCAGCTCGATCTGCAGTGAGCGCTTGGTGCGCTCGTATTCGTTGCGGCTCATCTTCTCGTCGTACGGGTAGCCCTCCCGCCAGGTCTGCGGTGGATCGTCGGCCATAGCGAGCCCCCAGGTTTGCCTGAACGTGTGCGGGAACGCCATCGAATCACATCGACAGCAACGACGCAGCGGTCCGATCCCGTTGTCAGAGGAATGCATCAAGATCTGTAGTGGTTGGCACCTCAGGTGGGCCAACCGCACCACCATCATCGATTCGCTATCTGCTCTTGCCAGTGCCGATCGCACCGACTGCTTGGGAACCAATGACCGACACTTCTCGCCCGTCCATGCTGGGCGGCTCGCGCACCTCCTCGCGTTTTGCCTCCAAGAGCCTGGTCCTCGCGGTCGTCTGCGTCGCCCAGTTCATGGTGGTCCTGGACGTCAGCATCGTGAACGTCGCACTGCCGAACATGCAGCGCGACCTGCACATGTCCCAGAACGGCCTCGGCTGGGTCCTGAACGCTTACACCCTCACCTTTGCGGGGTTCCTCCTCCTGGGGGGCCGGGCGGCCGACCTGTGGGGGCGCCGTCGCCTGTTCCTCATCGGCGTCGCGCTGTTCTCGGTCACCTCGCTGATCGGCGGACTGGCGCAGACCGGTGGTGAGTTGATCGTCGCCCGCGGCCTGCAGGGTCTGGGCGGCGCGGTCCTGTCGCCGGCCACCCTGACAATCCTCACCACCACGTTCACCGATCCGAAGGCGCGCACCCGCGCGCTCGGAATGTGGAGCGCGGTCGCCGGGGCAGGCGGTGCCACCGGCGTGCTGGCCGGCGGCGTGCTCACCGACCTGCTGTCCTGGCGATGGATCCTGTTCATCAACGTCCCGATCGGTATCGCGGTCTTCTTGGTCGCCCGGTTCGCCGTCGCCGAGTCGCGCGCCGAGGGCGCGCGCCCCACGATGGACTGGCTCGGCGCGCTCACCATCACCGGCGGTCTCGTCGCCGTGGTGTACGGCATCGTGTCCACCGACGCGCACTCGTGGGGTTCTTCGCTGGTGATCAGCTATCTGCTGGCCGGCGCAGCGCTCATCGCGGTGTTCCTGGTCGTCGAGAGCCGCCATCGCCACCCGCTTGTTCCCTTACGCCTGTTCAAGTCCCGCGCGCTGACCGGTGCGAACCTGATCATGGTCCTGATCGGCTCGGTCATGTTCTCGCTGTTCTTCTTCCTCTCGCAGTACCTGCAGGAGGTCCAGGGGTACAGCCCGCTGCGCGCCGGGTTCGCCTTCCTGCCCATGCCGCTTTCGCTCATCGTCGGCACCCAGGTCTCCTCGAGGCTGGTGGCCAAGATCGGCAGTCGAAACCTGCTCATCATCGGCCCGCTCGTCTCGGCGCTCGGCATGGGACTGCTTTCCCGGCTGCACACGCACAGCACCTACGCCGCGCACATCGGTCTGCCCGGCGCCATCATCACGTTCGGCATCGGCATGTCGTTCGTTCCCGTCACACTGTCGGCGACGAACGGGGTCGACCCGCACGACGCAGGCCTGGCGTCGGGGCTGATCAACACCACACGCCAGATCGGCGGCTCGCTAGGCCTCGCCAGCCTGCTCACCATTGCCGCGGCGCGCACGCACGCCCTCGCGTCGTCCGGGCCGGGTGTCGCGCAGACGGGCGGATACACGCGAGCTTTCGCGGTGGCCGCACTCCTGCTCGTCCTGGCGCCGGTACTCGCCGCATCGCTCATCCCCCGCGTCCCTCGTCGCGCGGTCGCCCCCGCGGGCGCTGTCACCAACCCAGGCACGGCCAGCGCCGTCGCGCCCGAACCCGGGGCCGCGCCACTGTCAGACCTCGACCTCGAAACCGCCCCTGCCTTCGACTGACGTCCGGCCCCGCCAGCCGACTCAGGCGGCTCGAGCGCAGGGATCGCTTAAGTGAAATAGCACGTTTCGGCCGGTCGACTGCCCGGCGCGCGGGTGATCCTCCAGCGGTTGTTCACGCCATTGCCAGTCGTTGGCCGCCAGCTCCCGCGAGAGCCGGGCCAGCGCGATCGGGTCGGCTACGCCGCCGCCCCACGGAACCGGTCCGACGTGAGCGGTCATCGTGGGCGACCGTCAAGCTGGCGCCTGCGCTCAGGAGCTCGACGATTCACACTCCGGCGCCATTGAGGGTGGTCTCCGCGATCGACGGTGCGCAGGTCATGCCACGCCCGCCTGGTCCGGTGACCACCCAGACGCCCGCCTCGACCTCGCGCCGGCAGACGATCGCGTCCCCCGCCCCCGAAGCACTTGTACTTGGAGCGTCGGGTGCCGAGTTGGGCACAACCTCGGCGTAGACGCCGGACCACCGCCTGCGAATCTTCGGCAGCTTCTGCCCGAGCAGTTCCTGCGCGACCCCGGCGAGATGCTTGTACGGCGCTTCCTCGACGTCGAAGTCGAACGGCTCGTCATAGCAGTGGGTATCGCCTATCGTCAGGCCGCCGTCGGCCCGCTGGACCATGAGCAGTTGCATGGCGTACCGCTGCGCTATCGGTTGCTGCGCCTGGATGGCGGTCAGCCTGGTGGAGTCGTAGGCCGGGTAGTACCGGAAGCTGTCCCCGTCGGCGACCGCCGTCGTAACGGGCTCAGTCAGCGGCGCGGTCTGCATCATCTGCAGGCGCACCCGCCGAACCGGCAGGTCGGGGACCAGCTCACGCACCAGACCGCCGACCGACGCGCCGGTGCACAGGATCACGAGATCCGCATCGTGGGTCACGCCGTGATCGTCGCGCACCGCAGACGGGCGCACCTCGCGTACCTCACGGCCTGGCAACCAGGTGTAGTCAGGGTTCTGCAACAGACGGGCGCGCACGCCAACAAGGGCCGTACGCGGCTCGACGGCGGCATCGCGGCGGCACCACAGGCCGCCGAGAAAGTCGCCGCGCAGAGCCGGGTTGACCTCACGGACCCGGCGGGCGTCGAGCAACTCGAATTCACGGGCCGCCGCAGATTCGAGCCGGACGGCGTCCTCCGCGACGGCGAACTCGGCTTCGGTGCGCAGGACCGTCATGGAGCCGCAGGAACGCCACCCGATCTCCGGGATCTCACTGGCGATCCCTTTCCAGAGCTCATGACCCCGAAGCGCAGCTGCCAACTCCTCCCCGTCGGCGCGGCCGCCGACCCAGATGAGGCCGAAGTTGCGCACCGACGCCCCCCTGGCCTCGGCCTCTCGTTCGAGCTGGCGCACGGTGTGTCCGCGGCGGAGCGCGAGCAACGCGTGCATGGTGCCCAACACCCCGCCTCCGGCGATCACGACACGCATGAGCGGCAGACTTCTCTGGGTGCATGAACGCTGACGGGCGGCGGCATGGACACACGGTGAACCTAGCGGCGAAGCGCGCAGTGACCTAGCGGCGAAGCGCGCAGTGACCTAGCGGCGAATTGGTGGCGCGGAGCAAACCGACGCCCAGTCCTGATCGGTCACACTTGCGACATGGATACGGAGCAGGACACCTTCCCGGACAGCCCGGCGGCCATGATGGCGGCCGAGGTATGCCGCCATTTCCACTCAGCCGCGCTGGTGAATCATTGCCTGCGCTCCTACCTCTGGGCGACCTCTTACGCCAGCGCCAACGACATCGGTTTCGATCCGGAACTGCTGTATGTGGCGGCCATGTTGCACGATCTGGGCCTGGTGGCGGAGTTCGACAGCCATACGGTGGATTTCGAGACCGCCGGTGGTTCGGTCGGCTGGGTCTTCGCGGCTGGCGCCGGATGGCCTGCCGACCGCCGTGCTCGGGTGCTCGAGATTGTCGTCGCGCACATGCGCGGCCAGGCCACGGCAGAAAGTGACCCGGAAGGCTATCTGCTAACGGTAGCCACCAGTCTGGACATCTCTGGCCTCAATGCCGTCGCGTGGCCCGAGGTGCTGCGCCGCAACGTCGTGCACCGGTACCCGATGCTCGGACTAGGTGAGGAATTCCTTGCCCACTTCCGTGACCAGGCGAGCCGCAAACCCGACTGCACGGCGGCCGCGTCGGTGCGTAGCGGCATCGCCGAACGGATCGCCGCGAACCCCCTGAACGCATCTCGGCGATGCCGCTGACCTCTCGCGCGTACGCTGATAAGTGTCCCGGTCCACACCGCGCACGCCGTCCCCGGCCGTTGCCGAACCGGGAGATCCTCTTCCGCCGTCGCCGGCCGAGTCAGGTTGTGCCAACCATGCCCATCGATCCCACCACCACCACTGCCACCACCACCACTGCCACTGCCACGGCGGGTGCGTGCCCCACTTGCGCCCATCCGCGAGAATTGCATGACCGGATAGCGCTGCGCTATTGCGAAGCCACGGCCGAGGGCGCTCTCTCGCGCGGCTGCGTCTGTGCAGGTGCGAAAGCTCAGCAACTGCCCGTACCGGCGGCGCCTCATCTTGCGGATGCGCCATAATCGCAGGAGAAGGCGTCGTGCGGGCTGACCGCGGCGGCGCCCACTTCGAACGGGGAGCCTTTCCCACCTCATGAACGACTTCGCCCACGTCGGCCTACGTGCCCTGGCGGTTGTGCGTTCGACCCTGCGCAGGCACCCGACGGCGGCACTGGGCGCGGGCGGCTTCACCGCGGCGACCCTCACCGTGGTTGCCGGCGGCCAGATCGGCGCCCCGAGGTCGGTCATTCCGCTTACCTCCTGGTTGGGCCTGCTGTCGCGCAACGGCGCAAGCACGGGCAGTTTCCTGCCCGGCACGCTCATGCTCACCGGCATTGTCGGCCTGTTGTTGCTCTGGCTGGTGGCACTGCGGATCTATCGAGCGGGACAGACCGCCGAACGCACCGTGTGGTGCGTTGCGGCCGCCTGGGGCCTGCCCTTCGTGGTCGGACCTCCGCTGCTGAGCAACGACGTCTTCACCTATGCCGCGCAGGGCCTGCTCCAGCGCCGAGGGCTGGATCCGTATCTCGTCGGCCCTGCGGCTCTGGGCAACGTGCGTGCGCTGGACGCCGTGGACCCGTCATGGCGAAGCGTGCCCAGCCCCTACGGACCGTTCGCCACAATGCTGCAGCACCTGGCGATCGCGATCAGCGGAGGCAGTCCCCTCGGGGCCGCCCTCGTGTTCCGCGCCCTGGGGGTGGCGTGTCTGGTGGCGATCGGCGTGCTCGCCGCAGATTTGGCAGGTTTGCGTCGCGTCCAGGCGTTGACCCTGACCGTACTCAACCCTTTACTGCTGCTGCATGTCGTGTCCGCGGCTCACCTGGACGGCGTGATGTGCGTACTACTGCTCGCGGCGGTGGTCGCCGCGGGCCAGCGACGCTGGACGTTAGGCATAGTCCTGGCGGTCGCAGCGGGTGAGGTGAAGGCACCCGCGTTCGTTGCCGTCGTCGCGATCATCGCCGCTCATACCCAGCGCAATCGGGCCCGGCGCGCGTGGGAGGTCTGCGGCCGGCATATCTTGACCGTCAGCGTCTGTCTGGCGGTCGTCAGCCTCGTGGTGCATGACTCGTGGGGTTGGATACACGCCTTGAACGCACCCGCCCTCGGCCACACCGCGCTCGCGCCGGCGAGCCTGCTCAGTGACCTGCTCCGTCCGGTTGTCCCTGGAGCGTCCTTCGACGACCTGGCCGCCGGCGGTCGGATCACCGCCCTGGCCGCGGCGGGGTTCGCCGTCGCATACCTGACGATGACGACCCGCCACCGCGCGCTCGAACTCACCGTCGGCTACGGGATGCTCGCTGTCGGGGTTCTGAGCCCCGTCGTGTATCCGTGGTACCTCATCGGTGCCGTGGTGACCCTCGCCGCGACGGCGCGTGGCGCACGCCGCGAACTGGTCCTGTTCGTGAGCGGGGTCGGCTGTGTGCTTGGCCCTCCGGGCTTTTCGTCCGCAGTCGCGAACACCCTCGACGCCGCCGCGATCGTTGTCTTCGCCATCGTTCTCGGCCCACGTCTGCTCGAACGCTACGGTCGCGCTCCGCAACGCTGGCCGCACCCGGGGGCGCCGGAGCCGGTCCCCCAGCAGTCGCGATCGGACCCGAAGGTCACCGCGGACGGCTGACCAGCCTGGCCCCACGGGCGGGCACCGTGGTGATGTTGCGAGTCCGTGACCATTCGGGCCGACCCACGGGCTCGAGATCGACTCGTTGACTCACTGGCGGACGGTACCGCCGCGGACGACCCGCGGTGTCGCTCGATCGCGGCGTTCGTCATTGCGGTGTGCGACGGGCTGGCGATGCAGTGGCTGCTGGACCCGGAGATGATGCCCTCCGGCGACGAGCTTCGCGACGGCCTCGCGACCGTCTGGGCTGCGTCCGGTATTGCCTACCAGCCGGTGCCGGACTTGCCACCGGAGATCCCCCGCACGGCGGGGCGCACGTCAGCCAAGTAGACGGACGCCACGATTATGGTGATCAACGACACCGGGCCGACCTGAGACCCGAATACGGACAGAGTGCCGAACAGCGCGCTCACGATGAGGATCAGCAGCCACGTCACCTTGGTCTGCTTGTCGGCGGCTGGAAAGGCCGCCGGCTTACGGATGGCGCAGTCAACGACCGCCCAGACCCGGAACGCCGCCAGAGCGAAGAACAGGACCTGGTCGGTCCAGAAGTACAGGCTGTTCACAATGCTCACCGGGTCACCCTATGTGAAAGCGGGCAGAACAACGCGCCCGTCCCGGGCAGAACAACGCGCCCGTCCCGAGCAAGACAACACCGCCCATCCCGGTGCGACTCGGGACAGGCGGTGTTGACATCCTGGTGCGGCCCACCCCTCGAGGGGCCGCCGCAGCGCCGGTCAGGCCTTGGCTGCAGCCTTCTTGGCCGGGGCCGTGCGGGCAGTGACCTTGGCCGGCTTAGGGGCCGCCTTGGTGGCTGCCGGCCGGGTGGGCGTGGCAGTGGCGGGCGCCTTGACACTGCGATTCGTCAGGGTCTGCACCGGCTTGACGATGCGGTCCTGAACGGTCTCGACGATGGTGCCGGTGAGGCCCTCGACGGTGGCGACCGCCTTCGCGACGCGCTTGTCGCCCTTGACCGTGCTGAACAGCTCCTCGGCGCGGTCGGTGACCGTGGTCGAGTAGCCCTTCGCCTGCGCAAGGTACGGCTCAAGGGCGGTCTTGACAGCGTTGACGTTGACGGCCTTCTCAGCCTGCGCCCGCAGGTCCGAAACCGCGTCGTTCGCCTTCGTCGTGAGGCCGGCGACGTTGTCCTTCGCGTTACCGCGGAGCTTGCCGACGAAGTCGTTCGCCTGCCCACTCACCTCGGTCAGCTGGGTCTGGGCGTGGTCGAGGACGGTCTTACCCTGCTCGAGCGCGCTGTCGGCGTAGCTTCTGATGTCACTGGTGATCGACATAGTGATTCCACTTCCCTGCTGGTGTCGGATTGTGTTGGTGTGATGGAGCTGGTCGCCGCGTGCGCTGCCACGGCGGGTATACGTCGGCTAGAAGGCAGCCGCGGCCACCCCTGACTCGGCCTGGTCACCCAGGTGAAATTGGGCGTTTTCCCGCCGGAACGACTCGTAGATGTCGACGAGAACCTGCTTTTGACGCTCGCCCAGGCCTTCGTCGGCGAGGATGGCCGCGATGAGCTCCGGGTTGCCCTCCCGCGACTCCAGAATCCCAGCCCGGACATAGAGCTGTTCTGCCGATATCCGTAGGCCCTTGGCGATCTGTTGCAGGATGTCGGCACTGGGCTTGCGCAACCCACGCTCGATCTGCGAGAGATACGGGTTGGACACGCCGGCGAGCCGGGCGAGTTGACGAAGCGAGACCTGCGCCTGCTCGCGCTGCTCCCGGATGAACTCACCGATCGCCGCGCTGCTGCGCTTGGCCTGTTCCTTCGGGCCTTCGACTATCACCCACCTAGTGTCGCGCACTAGTGCTAGCAGATGCAAGCAGTCAGCTAGCGATCTGCATCACCCTCAACGCAGGGTCGCAGACATCCGGATACGGGCACTCAGCTGTACCCGGCACATCGTGGTGCGAGTGTGGCCTACACCGCTTTGTTCACTGTCAGGGAACTGAGAGGACCTGCATCGTCGTTGCGATGTTGCGTCAAGTTTGGGCCTCGTCCCCCCGCTACGGAGACCTCAATGCAGAAACTCGCACGGTTCGCCATCCACCACCGCTGGTACGTCGTCATCGCGTGGTTGGCCGTCATCGTCGGTACCCAAGCGTTGGCGAGCGCGGCAGGCGGGGCGACCTACAAGAACGTCTTCACCCTGCCCCACACCGAGTCGCAGACCGTGCTCAACCTGCTGCGCTCCCACGGCCAGAGTGGGGCGACCGGCCAGGTAGGCACCATCGTCGTCAATGCGCGCACCGGGACCTTGGACTCGACCCGAGCGCCAGACGGACTGGTCGGCACGCTCACCAGCACGTGCAGCCCGGATCTGCACGTTGCCACCATCTCCGCGCCGTGGGCGACCGTCGATTGCTCCCACCCGAGCGTTCCGGCCGCAGGCAACCCTCAGCTGCTCAGCGCCAACCACGCGACCGCTCTGATCACCGTTGCCTGGCAGGGTAACCAGAACAGTGTCGGCAACTTCACCGGCGTCCAGGACAAGATCACCAAGCTCGACGGCGCGAGCACCCATTACGAGTTCACCGGCGACGCGTTCGCCAACCAGAAGCAAAGCGCGGCGCCCGAGCTGCTGGGCTTCATCGTCGCGCTGCTCATCCTGGGGATCGTCTTTCGCACCTTCGGCGCGGCGGTGCTTCCGCTGCTCAGCGCTGCGGCCGCATTGGGCACCGGGCTGGCGCTCATCTCCCTACTCAGCCACACCATGAACGTCGCCAACTTCTCCACGCAGCTCGCCCAACTGATGACGATCGGCGTCGGGGTCGACTACGCGCTGTTCATCGTCACCCGGCACCGGCGAAATCTGATGCGCGGGATGTCCGTGTCCGACTCCATCGTGCTGGCGATGAACACCAGCGGTCGCGCAGTGCTGTTCGCCGGCGCGACCGTCTGTATCGCGCTGCTCGGACTGTGCGCGCTCGGAGTGAGCTTCCTCTACGGCGTCGCGGTGGGCACCTCGATTGCGGTGGCGCTCACCATGGTCGCCTCCCTCACCCTCCTGCCGGCCGTGCTGTCCCTGTTCGGTCTCAACGTGTTGCCGCGCAAGGTGCGGCGCGCTATCCGGGCCGGCACCTATGCCGCGCCCACACGACCCAGTCGGTGGGCGTCGTGGGCAAACTTCGTGCCCCGACGCAAGATGACACTGGGAGCGGTAGCGGGCGGCCTGATCGTCGTGCTGGCCATCCCGTTCTTCTCGATCCGCCTCGGTCACGCCGATCAGGAGACTGACCCCGCGGGATCGACCACGCGCAAGGGCTACGACCTGATCACCAAGGACTTCGGCAAGGGGTTCAACTCGGTCCTGGAGCTGGTCATCAGCGGACCCGGCGCGAGTGACAAGGGTTACCTGGCAAGCGTCCAGACGAAGCTCGCCGCGGTACCTAACGTGAACGCGGCGACTGTGCACCCCGTGGTCCTCGGTTCGGATCTGGCCCTGGTGACGTTCAAGTCGCAGACGTCCCCACAGGATGCGAAGACCACCCAGCTGGTGAAATCGCTGCGCTCGCAGGTGCGCCCGGGCCTGGAGCAGGGGACCGCGAACAAGGTCTACGTCTTCGGCCAGACCGCGATCCTCGTCGACTTCGCCAAGGTGCTCTCGGCCAAGATCCCGCTGTTCTTCGTGGCCGTCATCGGACTCTCGGTGCTGCTGCTGATGATCGCGTTCCGCAGCCTGCTCATCCCTGCGACCGCAGCCGTCATGAACCTGCTGGCCGCCGGTGCTTCGTTCGGCATCATCGTCGCGATCTTCCAGTGGGGCTGGGGTTCGCAGGCGCTGGGCATCGGCGGTGGTGGGCCTATCGATGCGTTCCTGCCGGTGCTGTTCTTCGCCATCCTGTTCGGGCTCTCGATGGACTACCAGGTATTCCTCGTCAGTCGGATGCATGAGGAGTGGGTCCATACCGGCGACAACAAGCGCGCCATCAGTGTCGGCCAGAGCGAGACCGGGGGAATCATCACCGCCGCGGCGCTCATCATGATCGCGGTCTTCGGCGGCTTCATCCTCGGCGACTCCCGCGCGATCAAGCTCGTCGGAGTCGGGCTGGGTGGCGCGATCTTCCTGGACGCGTTCATCCTGCGCACCATTCTGGTGCCGGCGTTCATGCACATCGCCGGCAAGGCGAACTGGTACTTCCCGAAGTGGCTGGATCGCATCACGCCGCACGTGTCCGTCGACCCGGACGACCGCAGCTGGGAGGCCGACCATCCGGACGGGCAGCGAGAGCTGGCACCCGTCTGAGACGATCGGTGGCGTGATCGCAGTCGCCACGGCCTTGACCGCCCTACGTTCCTCGACCTCGGCCCTGGTTGAGTCGCTGGACCCGTCGATCTGGACCGACGACTACGTTCGTGGTGCCTCGCTGCTACCGAACTGGTCGCGCGCGCACGTGCTGACCCACCTGGCGCGCAACGCGGACGGGATCAGCCGCGCCTTGTCCGGTGTGTTGCGCAACGAGATCGTGCCCCGCTACCCGCAGGGCACGCCCGGACGCAACGCGGACATCGAGTCCGGCGCGTTGCGCAGCAGTGCGGAGATCCTCGGCGATGTTCGCGACTCGGCGCAGCGCCTTGACCGGGTGTTCGCGGCGGTCGCCGATGCCCACGCGTGGGACCGGCCGACGGAGGATCGTCCGGCCGGCTTCTACGCGGCGGCACGCTGGCGCGAGATCGAGATCCACCGGGTGGACGCAGCCGGCAAGTACGGCGCCGCGGACTGGCCGTCGGACTTCGTCGGATACCTGCTGCCCGAGCTGGTCTCCGGACTCGCCGAGCGGACGGGTCGCGGTGTGCGGATAACGGTGTCGCCGACCGGTTCACGATGCCCAGAGCTGGCCGGTCGGGAGTGGACGGTCGGTACCGGGGAACTTGTCGAGGTACGCGGGCCCGACTGGGCGGTCCTCGCGTGGCTCGTCGGTCGCCCCGGTGCGGCAGGTGACATGCTGTCAGCGAACCCAGCTCTCGGGTCGTGGCTCTGAACGCCGGCGGCAGACCGACGCGAGCCACTCAGCGAGTGCGTGCGATAACCACCTGCGTGAGCGTCTCGAACGCCCTGCGCGCTGGAACGTCGGGCAGTTGGGTGAGGATGTCGCGAGCATTGTCTGCGTAGGCCTGCAATGTGGTCCTCGCTTGCGACATGGCCGGCGAGCGACGCAACAGGGTCAGGGCCTCGCTGTGCAGCGCATCGTCGACGAGCGGAGCGCTGACGAGGGCGCGAAGCCTGGCCCCGTCGGCGTCCTGGGAGCGCAGGGCGTACAGCACCGGCAGTGTCGGGATCCCCTCACGCAGGTCGGTCCCCGGCGTCTTGCCGGACTCGATCGACTCGGAGGCGATGTCGATGATGTCGTCGCTGATCTGAAACGCCACGCCGATCTGTTCGCCGAATTCGCGCAACTTGCTGATCACAGCGTCGTCGACGCCTGCATAGTGGGCACCGAATTCGGCAGCGGTGGCGATCAGCGACCCGGTCTTGTCCGACAGCACGCCGAGATGATGAGAAATGGGATCGGTACCGTCGCTCGGACCGATGGTTTCGTGAATCTGACCGGTGACCAGCCGTTCGAACGTGCGCGCCTGAAGGCGCACCGCGAACGGCCCGAGATCGGCGAGCAAATTCGAGGCGCGGGAGAAGAGGAAATCGCCGGTGAGGATCGCGACCGTGTTGTCCCACCGCGCATTCGCAGAGACCGCGCCCCTGCGTACGGACGCTTCGTCCATCACGTCGTCGTGATAAAGGGTGGCGAGATGCGTGAGCTCGACGACCACTGCGGCGTCCACGATCTGGGCGCTGGACGCGTCACCGAAATGCGCCGCCAGAATGGTGACCATCGGCCGAAACCGCTTGCCGCCCGCATCGACCAGATACGACGCCGCGCCGGCGACGAAGGGGTCCTCGGAGCTGACGGCAACGTGCAGCGCGGCCTCGACCTCCAGCATCCTCTCGCGTACCGCAGCCTCGAGTTCGGGGTCGTCGAAGGCGACACCAAGCGGGTTGAGGCTCATCGGCGGCCCGCGTCCGATGAGCGAAGAATGCTCACCCGACCAGTTTCGAGGCCTTGGAGGCCAGGTCGAGGACGGGCTGGGGGACTATACCGAGCACGACGGCGACGACCGCGCCGAACGTGAGCGCCACCGTGCTGGACCAGCCAGGAATGGCCACCGTGGGTCCGTTCTCCGGCGGCTCGGCGAAGAACATCAGGACGACGATCCGCAGGTAATAGAAAGCTGCGATCGCCGAGAACACCAGGGCGAGCACGACGAGCGGCGCGGCCACGTGGTAGGCCGCACGGAAGACGTAGAACTTCGCGATGAAACCGGCGGTGAGCGGGATGCCTGCCATCGACATCAGCAGCACCGTCATCAGGGTCGCGACCACTGGGCTCTTGCGTGCCAGGCCGCTCCACTGCGACAGATGTGCGGCCTCACCGTCAGCGTCGCGCACGAGGGTGAGCAGGCCAAAAGCGGCCAGCGTCGTGAAGCCGTAGGTGAGCAGGTAGAACAGGACGCTAGAGATCCCGTCCTTGGTCAGCGCCACCACGCCGACGAGGATGAAGCCGGCATGGGCGATCGAGGAGTAGGCGAGGATGCGCTTGAGGTCGGTCTGGGTCAACCCGAAGACGGCGCCGACTGCCATCGACGCGATGGCGACCGCCCAAACGATGGGCCGCCAATCCCAGGCGGTGGCGTTGAACCCGACGTAGAGCACCCGCAGGATCGCGCCGAACGCCGCCACCTTGGTACACGACGCCATGAATGCCGTCACCGCGGTCGGAGCTCCCTGGTACACGTCCGGAGTCCAGCTGTGGAAGGGCGCGATGCCCGCCTTGAACAACAGCCCGACGAGCAGCAGGGCGAGCCCGACGTAGAGAAGCACATCGGACTTCGGGGCTACTCCCGCGATCACCGTGCCCTGTGAAGCGCGCAGGATCGCGGGCAGGTCCACGCTGTTCGCATAGCCGTACAGCAATGCCAACCCGTAAAGGAAGAAGGCCGACGCGAACGCGCCGAGCAGGAAGTACTTCATCGCTGCCTCTTGTGAGAGCAGGCGACGCCGGCGCGCCAGGCCGGCCATCAGATACAGCGGCAGCGACATCACCTCGAGGGCGATGAACATCAGCAGCAGGTTGTTCGACACCGGGAAGATCAACATTCCGGAGACGGCGAACATGAGCAGCGGGAAGATCTCGGTCTGGATGCGAGTGGTGCGGGCGAGCCGCTGATCCGCCGGCGACCCCACCACGACTGCGGCGGAGGCGACGATCGGACTGGTCGCGTCCACTGTTCGCTCCCCGACCAGCAGCACCGACATGATCGCCAACAGCACGATCGTGCCCTGGAGGAACAACCCGGTGCCGTCGATGGCGATGGCGCCCTTGACGGTTGTCTCGGCCGTGCGGTGTAGCAGAGCGATGCAGACCATCGCGGCGGCCAGGCCGGCGAGCGCGATCACCATCTGAGCCGCATAACGTTCGGCACGTGGGATCACAGCCTCGGCCAGTACGCCGAGCATCGCCGCGCCCAGCACGATCAGGATCGGGGACAGGGCGTGGTAGGAGACGGACGGTGCATTGATCTTCGCCACGTCTGCCAGCAGCAGGGGGTTCACTTGATTCCTCCGACGGCAGTGCCGAGCTTCGGTGCCGGGTCGGTCTGCTGGACGTTGGACAGCGTCGCCCTGACGGCGGGATTGATGATGTCGAGGACAGGCTTGGGGTAGATGCCCAAGAAGATGATGATGGCGATCAGCGGGGCAACGGCCATGACTTCCCGCGTGTTCAAGTCACGGAATTTCGTCACCTTCTCGCTGACCCGGCCCTGGAACAACCGCTGGTACAGGTAGAGGATGTAGATCGCGGCAAGGATGATTCCGGTGGTGGCCAGAACCGCGAGCCCCTTGTGGCGGGTGAAGGTGCCGACCAGGACCAGGAACTCGCTGACGAAGGTACTCATACCCGGCAACGCGAGTGCCGAGAGGCCGACGAGCAGGAAGAGCCCGGCGAGCACCGGCGTCACCTTCGCAGCGCCACCGTAATCGTCAACGTTGCGACTCTTGCCCCGCGCCAGCAACAACCCCACCACGATGAAGAGGGCACCCGTCGACAGGCCGTGGTTGACCATGTACAGCACGGCGCCCGTACCGCCCTGCGTGGTGAACGCGAAGATGCCCAAGCCGATGAAGCCGAAGTGCGCCACCGAGGTGTAGGCGACCATCCGCTTGACGTCTCGCTGTCCGATGGCCAGGAACGCCGCGTACAGGATGCCGATCACGGACAGGATCAGGATGGTCGGCGCGAAGTATCGCGAAGCACCCGGGAACAGCGGAAGGCAGTACCTCAGGAAGCCGAAGGTGCCGACCTTGTCGAGCACGCCGACCAGCAGCGCGGCACCGCCTGCTGGGGCTTCGGCGCCGGCGTCGGGCAGCCAGGTGTGGAACGGCACCAGCGGTGCCTTGATCGCGAAGGCGATGAAGAAGCCGAGGAACAGCCACTTCTGGGTCGCACCGTCGTGCACGGGGTGTGCGATGAGGTAGTCGATGGAGAACGTGCGCGACCCGGTGGTGACGTACAGCCCGATCACGGAGGCGAGCATCAGCAGGCCGCCCACCAGCGAGTACAGGAAGAACTTCATGGCCGCGTACTGCCGGCGCGGGCCCCCGAAGCTGCCGATGATGAAGTACATCGGCACGAGCATCGCTTCGAAGAACACGTAGAACAGGAAGACGTCCATCGCGGTGAAGACGCCGATCATGAAGAACTCGAGAAGCAGCAGCAGCGCGAAGTAGTTCTTCGCACTGCGCTTGGGCGCGCTTGCCGACGCGGGCTCCTCGGCGCCGGAGCGGCTGTCGAACGCATTCCATGACGCCAGGATCACCGCCGGCACGAGGACGACCGCCATCGCGACGAGGACGAGCGCGATGCCGTCGACGCCGAAGGCCAGGTGAACCCCCAACGATCTGATCCAGGTCCAGCTACCGCCGAACTGGAATCGCGCCGCGTGGTTGCCGGTGTCGAACGAGAAGAGCACCACGAGGGCGTAGACGACCACGACGAGGGAGACGGCGAGGCTGACCTGCTTGGCGAGCTTGGCCTGGGTGTCCTTGAGGGAGAACACGGCGAGCGAGCCCACGAGCGGGATCAGGACGAGCGCGACCAAGGTGTAGT
>JALYIS010000211.1 GCA_030775705.1 Actinomycetota bacterium | reverse complement strand
GTGCACCCGCGACACCTGCGACTGCGGCACCGCGAACATGCCGAACGGGTAGTTGGCGCGCAGGTCGGCCTTGGTGGTGAAGGGGAACCGAGCCAGGTCAGCCAGCTCGCGGCAGTCGTCGGGGTGTACCCCCAACGCGTCGAACGCGGCGCGGTAGTGGGCCACGTTCTCGTAGGCGTGCTGCAGCGACCAGCGCAGCCGGCTCAGTTGCAGCACGCGCAGTTCGTCGACCGAGGCCTGTTCGATCGGCTCGAGGGATGCGGGGTCACCAGCCAGCGTCATCTCCGAATCCTCACCCGATCGCCGGACTCTTTCGCCGATCAGCGTTCGTGGATCAGGCCGCCGCCGGCACCGACTGACTCGATGAGTGCGTCCGTGTCCGCGAATGTCTTGGCGATCACGGTCGTCCGCTTGACGAAGTGACCGACCGGATACTCCATCGTCATGCCGATGCCACCGTGCAACTGGATCGCCTCCTGACCGACGAGTCGCGCGGAGGTGTCGACCTGGATCTTGGCCGCCTGCACCGACCGCCGACGGGCCAGCACGTGGTCGTCGGCCAGCGACAGCCGCGCGACCAATGCCATGCTGCGTGCCTGCTCCAAGGCGACGAACATGTCAGCGGCGCGGAACTGCAACGCCTGGAAGACCGAGATGGGCTGCCCGAACTGGACGCGTGTCTTGAGGTAGTCGACGGTCAGCCACAGCATCCGGTCCATCGCGCCGACCGCCTCGCAGCACAGCATGGCGGTGGCCGTGTCCAGTACCGACTCCAGGTGGCCGAGCGCTTCGGCCGTGCCACCGAGCGCCTGCGCCGGTGTCGAGGCGAGCAGCACATCGGCTGCCCCGAGTCCGTCCTGCATCCGATAGGTACTCCGCACGACGTCGGCCGCGTCGACGAGGAAAAGCGCGACCACACCGTCCGGCGTACGGGCCGTCACCACCAGATGGTCTGCGACGTCGCCGCCGAGTACGCCGAGCTTCTCCCCAGAGATCGTCCATCCGTCGCCGGCCGGGGACGCGGTGGCGGCGATGTGGGTCAGCGACCAGCGCGACTGCGGCTCGGTCGCGGCAAGGCCCAGCAACGTCTCTCCGGCGGCGACCCCGGGCAAAATCGCTGCTTTCTGCTCGGGCGTGCCAGCCGCTGCGACCAGCTGGCCACCGAGCACCACGGTGGCGAGGAAGGGCTCGAGCACGAGCGCGCGGCCGAACGCCTCCATCACCACGGCGAGCTCGCCGACGCCCATCCCCGCGCCTCCGTACTGCTCGTCGAAGGTGAGGCCAAGCAGGCCCAGGTCCGCGTACTGCTTCCACAGATCGCGGCTCCACCCGTCCTCGGACTCGAGTAGCGCCAGCCGGGCGTTCGGGTCATAGCGCTTGTCGAGCAGGCTCCGCACCGCATCCGCGAGCATGCGCTGCTCCTCGGTCAGGTCCAGTTCCACGGCTGTCTCCCTCAGAACTTCAGGATTGCTTTGGCGATGATGGTGCGCTGGACCTCGTTTGACCCGCTGTAGATGGAGGCCTTGCGCCAGTTGAAGTAGGTCGGCAACGCGTCGAGCGAACCCTCGGCCAGGTCCGAGAAGCCGTCGGGCCGGTCAGCGCCCTCGCGATAGCCGAGGGCGGCCGGCCCGAGAACGTCGACGAGCAGCTCGGTGGCCTGCTGCTGCAGCTCCGAACCCTTCAACTTCAGGACCGAGGACACGGGGTCCGGCTTACCCGCGCCGTTCCTGCCCTCGGAATCGAGCACGCGCAGGACCGACATCTCGATTGCCGTCACCTCGACCTCGAGCCTGGTGAGTCTGGCGCGGAACAGCGGGTCCTCCAACAGCGGCCTCCCGCCGGACATGGTCGAGGCGGCCAGCCTCTTGATCCGCAGGATCCGGGCCTTCGTCTGGCCGACCGCGACGACCCCGGTCCGCTCGTTGCCGAGGAGGAATTTCGCGTAGTCCCAGCCGGCGTTCTCCTCGCCCACCAGCTGATCGGCCGGCACCCGGACGTTTTCGAAGAAGACCTCGTTGACCTCGTGGCCACCGTCGATCAGCTGGATCGGGCGCACCGTCACGCCGGGTGTGTCCATGTCGATCAACAGGAACGAGATGCCCCGCTGCTTCTTGGCCTCCGGGTCGGTGCGCACCAGGCAGAAGATCCAGTTCGCCCACTGAGCCAGCGTCGTCCAGGTCTTCTGGCCGTTGACGATGAATTCGTCGCCCTCGCGCACGGCGGTGGTCTTCAACGAGGCAAGGTCGGATCCAGCGTTCGGCTCGGAGAAGCCCTGACACCACCAGATGTCCAGGCTCGCCGTCCCGGGCAGGAAGCGCTCCTTGAGCTCCTGACTGCCAAACGTCGCAATCACCGGGCCGACCATCTGGGCGTTGAACGCCAGCGGCGGTGGCACGTAGGCGAGCAACATCTCCTCCGAGTAGAGATGACGTTGCACTGGAGTCCAGTCCTGGCCGCCCCATTCAGTGGGCCAATGAGGCACGGCGAGGCCGTGTTCGTTGAGGATGCCCTGGCTGGTGACCAGGTCCGCCCGTGTCATGTGCTCACCCCGCGCCAGGCGCTCGCGGATCTCCACCGGAATCTCGGTGGTGAAGAAGCCGCGCATCCGCTCCGCGAACGCTCGTTCCTCTTTGCTCAGCGCGATATCCAACGTGCTCTCCGAAAGCGAGGGGATGGTGGCCTGCCGACGATGCCCTGACAGCATGCCCTCTCAGGTTAGGCCTGTCGCATTCGGGAGCCGATCGCACGCCTGCGGCGCGGGGCGGGCGGCGCCAAGGTTTCAGCGATCCGGTGGCGCCGTCGTGGCCAGTCCACGCCGGGCGAGGGCTTGCCGAACGGGCTCATAGAAGGCATCCGCGATCCCGGCGTAGCCGAGATCGTTGGGGTGGAAGTGATCCGCGGCCAGCCGCCCTCGCCAGGACGGCGGACCGGAGCTGCGCAGGTCCGCGATCGTCACCGTCGCCCGCGCAGCGGCCTTAAGGAGAAGGGCGTTGACATCCTCGGCGGCGCCCCTTGGCTGCGGCATCGTCGCGATCACGGCCCCATCCGGAAGTTGCCGCAGCAATTGCGCGAAGGCGGTTGCGAGCCCGGCGCGGTGTGTTCGGCTCATCAGGTCGTTCGACCCGATGAGGACGGTGATCAGGTCGGGTCCGGTCCTCGCTGGAGGCACTGACCCCTCGGCTGACGGCGGCACCGATCCCGCCGCTGCAGGCGCGCACGGCAGGTTCCGCCACGCCGGCAGCTGCTGCCTGAGCAGGTCAGGCACGCGTGCCCCGCTGGCGGACAGGTTGATGATCGGCAGCTCCAGCTCGCTCAGACCGAGGCGACGATGCACCTGGTTGACCCAACCGGCGTCGAAGCCGGTGGCACCCACGCCCTGCGACATCGAATCGCCGAACACGATCCACCGCGGACCCGGACGGGTGAGAGCCTCCAGGTTGGCTGCGTGCCAGGCTCCGGCGTAAGCAGGATGCTGCCGTTGGACGGCGGCGACCCCGCGACTGAGGGCGGCCGCGGTGCGCACGAAGCGCGACGACGGCCGGCCGGTCACATTCGCATACTCGAGGGTCGATTCCACGATGTCGCAACGATCGAACGGGCACCGCGATTCCTTGATCCGCGCGAGGCCACGCGAAGCAGGTTCGATCCCCGACGGACAGGTTCGGTCGCGCCGCGAAACTGTAGACAGCCCACCTTCGCTTACCTATGTTGGTCAAGTGACCCGGCGCGTGAGGGCTGGCTGGTCCGCGTGACGTTTCGTCGAGGCGCGGACCGCAAGGTCGTGGGTCAGGAGCGGTGCGGGTGACCGCGGGACCTCGTGCACGATGAAGTTTCTCGTGCTGTGGAAGATGGAACTCACGCTGCTCTCCCGGGAGATGGCGCAGGCTGTCGGCCACATGTCCGAATACGGCTCAAGGCTGGAAGACGAGGGCAAGGTCGAGGCCCGATATCACGTCGTCGGGGCACATGGCGGGGCGTGGATCTACAACGTGGATTCTCACGAGGAATTCGAGCGACTGCTCGCCCGCGCGCCGGTCTTCAACTTCGCGCGCTACGACATCTTGCCGCTGGCGGAGATGAAAGCGCCGACGCGTAGCGCCGCCGAGCCTCGCGAGAGGGAGCACGCATGACGATTGCGTCCGCCGTCGACATCCAAAGCCGGCATCTGTTGATCACTCAGCGACTGCGGCAGCGCCGCGATGATCTCGGCCTGACGCAGAAGCAGGTGGTGACCCGACTGGGGCGGTGTGGCCTGCGCACCACCAACCGCGCGTTGTCGAGCCTGGAACACGGGACCGGCCTCGATGTCGCGAAACTCCCCGAACTTGCCGCTGCGCTGGACTGCACCGTGACCTACCTCGTCGGCCTCACCGACGACCCGCACCGCTGGGAGCCCGACGACGAAGTCGTCGTGCCGCCACGAAGCAGTTCGGTCCGAACTCCGCTCCAGGCGGCTGATGCGACGACTGGGCGCACAGGCGGGACGACCGGGCGCACAGGCGGGACGACCGGGCGCCCAGACGGGACAACTGGGCGCACAGACGGCGTGAGGCAGCCGGTGAACGGGACGGCGGCCGGCGCCGAGGCGGCGTCACTGATCCTGGGCGACGCCATTCCCGACCGGACGCTGCGCGGGCGCTGAGCCGCTGCGCACGCCTTGGGCCTGAGACAGGCAGTCAGCCTGAGGTCATCGATCCGTCCCGGAACACGTCGAGAGCACCCTGGGCCTGCTCAGCCGTCATTCGCTCAAGGGCGAAGCCGCTGTGGATCAGGATGTACTCACCCGGCTCCAGGGGCGGTCCGTCCAGGATGCCGAGGTTGATCTCACGTACGACGCCGGCCACATCGACCATCGCGCCGTAGCCACCCTCGAGCACCTCGACGACGCGTCCGGGGATTCCCAAGCACATGAAGGGCCGGTCCTTACATCGCGCGCATCTTGAGATAGCGCTTGATGTCGGGCAGCGACACAGCCGCGACACCTGCCGCTCCGGCCAACATGATCAACGCAACGAATCGTCCCATGGCTACCTGCCTCCAACTCCGACGTATGCGTTCGACACGATCTCCCGCACTAAATCTGCGGCCCCTTCGACGCTACTCGTGACCGGGGCGGACAGGGTCATCCCCGGCTCAATGCTCGCGGGCTCGCAACCGATGACGATCACGCGACCTAGCGTGCCCCCGAGCCGGGGCACGAGCGCGAGCACGCCGTCAGGGCCAAGGTCATGGGCATCCATGGTCGGGGCATCGGGGGCCGGCTCGGCAGCTGTCTCGTCTGCCGCATGCTCGATGACGTAGAGGGTCCCGGGCGCGCCGCCACGTTGCACCGCGTCGATGATGACGACCAGGTCGTAGGCCTCGAGCAGCTGGTACGCCAGGTGCACGCCGCGGATGCCGTAGTCGCGCAGCTCGACACCATCGGGCCACGCAGTGCCGGCAAGGACGCGCGCCACCTCCACGCCAAACCCGTCGTCGGTCTCGAAGATGTTGCCGAGCCCCGCGATGAGGGTGCGCATCATGCATCCGCCCCCATAGGTTCGAGCTCCTCCGGGGAGAAGTACAGGTATCGTCCGTGCGGGTTGAAGCCGTCCTCGACGAGATCGTCCAGGCTGACTGCGACGTGCTGAGCGCCATCCAGGTCCGACAGCACGGCCTCAACGGTGGCCAGGCGCCCCTCGAGGAACATGTCTTGTGCATCGGCCCGGCGACCGCCGGGCCGCAGCCTGACCGAGGCGCCCCGCGAGACCGGAATCCCGGCCACCATGACGACGTCGGTCTCCGGGTCGAAGCTCGCGTCCACTTCGGCGTTCATCCACGGTGCGATCTGGTCCGGAGCCGGAAGCGGCACGGCCGGGGCAAGAATAGGCGTCCCCGCGGGTCGGGCCACCGCCGTCATCGAACGGATCGCGCCGTGCAGGCGGTCCATCAGCTCGGGGGGCAGATTGTCGACGTCGTGGACCAGCGCGGCCCCCCGCGCGTCGCTGCCACGGACGAAGCGTTTCTCCTCCTCGGTGAGGGTGAGCGTCCGCAGCGTGAGCATCTCGTCCATCTCGGTCGCGTCGCAGAATTGCGACACGCTCTCCGGGGCGACCTGCGGGTGGTCGTAGAGGATGATGGGCGAGGCAAGCACCAGACTGTGATCACCAGGCGGACCCGCGAGCACGGGGAACGCCCCCACCTGCTCGCACCCTTCGGCGTACCCCTTCGCCCACTCCGGCGGGTCGATCAACGAGACGAAGGCGCCCGCGCGCACGGACACGATGAGGTGTGCCGCGACCAGCGCGTGTCTGAGCGCGTCGGGGCGCTCCGGACCGCCATCGGGTGACCGGCTCGGCTGCTCGAGGAGAGCCGGTGGGGTCCACGCCGTCGTGTTCTCCAGGCGCACCCGCAGTCGCCGGGTGCCGTAGGGGCCGGGCAGCGGTTCGGCCTCGACGGTGAGCTCGGCGTCCAGGCTGTGTCGCGCTCGGGCCAGCCGTCCCGCGATTACCCCGTCTGGGGTGTGCAAGATCTCGGCCTCGCTCGACGCCGGGGCGTGCACGGGCGTGGCGTAATGTGCGGCGCCCCCGCCCGCGAGCAGATAGCTCGAGCCGGCTTCGTGCACGACCGCCTCGTCCCACGGCAGGAACGTCGCGTCGCCGACATCCAGTGCGTCGACCTCGGCCCAGCCGTCCCCGTCGGCACACTCGACGGTGCGCTGCTGCACGTGCAGGAATCGCACTCGCACCGTGACCTCGACGTCGCGGCCCTCCAGCAGGCAGTCGGTCTGCAGGTAGGCCCGCTCGGACGGGTCCAGCGCGACGAAGCCGGGCGGTGCCAGCACCCCGAACTGCCATCGGACCCGGTTCTTCGGATCATTTGCCCGATACGGGTAGAGCATATAGCCCTCGAACAGCACGGCATCGGCAAGCTCCTCGATGCCCGCGACCGTCGGGGTGTCCGTGCTCACGGTTGTGCCGAGGTGCGTGCTCATTGGTGTGCCTGTTTGAGCAGCCGCTCGATGGCGTCGTCCCAGCTCGTCAGCTGCTGCTCGGTTCGGTAGCGATGCAGGGCCGCGAAGGCGTCGTCGCCCAACCGCAGCCACGCCGTGCCGGGGAAGTGCAGCTGCATCGTCTGCTTCCACACCTGCACCGGCAGGCGGAAGCGCGCCTCGCAGTTCCAGGGCACCAGCGACACTGAGAACCCGTTCCCCTCGGCGGTGAAGACGGTCCCGCTGAACAGCAACAGCAAGGGGACCTCGCCGTCCTCGAGGGCATAGAGGTACTTGTGAGCAGCGACATCGAAGTCGTAGCTGCACGGGAGTGCGACGTCCACCTCGGTCTGCCCGGTGAATGTCGGCACCATCTGGTTGACGAAGCCAAGCTGCAGCGGCTTGAGGGTCGTGCCCCACCGGGACCGCTCGCCGAACAGATCGCGCATCGCGTCCGATTCGGTGTCGTCGTATCGTCGGCGGGTCGGCTCGATCCGAATCTGGGTACGCAGCGCAAGCGCGTGGACCGGCACACCGCTCGCCTCGGTGATGCGCAGTTGGAGTGAGATCGTGGGTGCAGCGGCCGCGTGATCGGGGTAGGCGCCGGTGCACTCGAAGCTGAACTCGGGCATCAGGTAGCTGCCCGGCCGCTCGGGTGCCGGCGCCGGTTCCCCGCGGCGCGCTCCCGCAGGCGATCGAAGAATCCGTCGATGTGCTGCCACACCTGGTCGCCACCCTGGAACCCGGACCAGTACTGCTTCACCAAACCGACCAGCTCGTAGCAGGCGTCGATCGGGACGACGAGGCAGATGAACTCGCCATCGCCGTGGCGCCGGACGAGCACGGCCTCGACATCGGTCTCCACGTCGGCGAGTGTCGGGTTGTCCGCGGTCATTTCTGTCCAGGCGGCCAGGTCCAGTTCGGACTCGGTCGCCCCCGCCGGGCTTGGATAGCAGGCCACCACCCGAGCGGGCGCGTCGGTATCGGTGAGATCGCTCTGCCGGAATAGGAACACCAGGTCGACCGGGATCGCGAGGTCGTCCCACTGGGCCTGGCTGAAGCTAAAGTCCGAGGCCTGCTTGACCCGTTCGGGGACCGCCCGCAAACGCCGGGCGCCGGCCCCCTGAGCCGTGAATAGCAGGTAGCAACTGCGACAGGTGCACAGGATCCGACGCTCGCTCAGGCTCGCGACGTGGCTGTGCAGGTCGCTCACGGGCTCGGCGCACATCTCGCAGACCTCGCCGGGGCGCGGGCGTTCACGTGGTTGCATCACCCGGCGCAGCACGCCGAACGGATCGTTCGACGTCGGTGACCTCGGTGACGTCGGTGACGTCGGTGACGTCGGTGACGTCGGGACGCGGGTCACGCCCCGACCGCCTCGGCCAGCCCGTCCGGGCAGCGCATGCCGATCTGCAGCAGGCCGGGAGTGGCCGGCTTCTCCTCCACCATCCCCTCCACCTCAACGCCGACGACCTCGGGCACCGCCTCCAGGACGGCGCGCTCCACCGCGTTGCGCACGGTGGCCGCCGAGCCCGCACAGCCGTCACAGCTGCCTTCGAGCTTCAGCTGGGCGATCCCGTTCTCGTCGACCCCGAGGAACTCGATGCCGCCCGCGTGCGCACCCAGGTAGGGGCGCACGCGGTCCAGCGCGGCCTGCACCCGGACCCCCACATCATCGGGGTGCAGGTCGTGCAGCATCAGCAGGTTGGCAACCAGCTCGTCGTCCACCAACAGGCGGACGAGGTCCTCGCCGCCACGGCTCGCCCCAAGCAACTCGACGATTCGGGTCAGCCCGGCGCCGTACAGGCCGACCACCGCGGCCACCAGATCCTGCGCGCGCCCAGACACGAACGGATCGCCGAGGGACTCCAGTTCGTCCAGCAGTGTCTCGATCCGCGCCGGCAGCTCGCTGACCTGTTGCCCGACATCGGTCAGGCCCTCGTCAGTGGCCTGCATGTCAGTACGGCTTGACGGCGACAGCGGGGGAGTGGACCTGTTCGACCTTGGAGCCGTTTCCGGTGTACATGTGCACGCCGCAGGGCAGACATGGGTCGAAGCTGCGCACGGCACGCATGATGTCGATGCCCTTGAACCGGTCCGGTGGGTTCTCCTCGAAGATCGGCGTGTTCTGCACGGCGTCCTCGTAGGGGCCAGGCGTGCCGTAGGAGTCGCGGACGCTGCCGTTCCACGGTGTGGGCGGATAGGGGTGGTAGTTCGCGATCTTGCCGTCGCGGATCACCATATGGTGGCTGAGCACGCCGCGGACCGCCTCGGTGAAGCCGACCGAGATCGCCTCGTCGGGCACCGTGAACGGTGTCCAGGTCTCCGTCCGGCCGGCACGGACCTCGGCCAGCCCCATCTCGACGAAGTGCAGCGCGGCACACGCCGCGTAGAGCTGGAAGTAGGTGCGTGCCCGGTTGCGCTCGAGCGCGTTGCTCCACCTTGGGATGTGCCACTCGTAGCTGGCGGCCGGCTTGAGCGCGGATCTGGGCAGCTCGAACTTGATGCTGTGGCCAGTGGCCTTCACGAAGCCGCCGATGTCGACCAATCCGGACAGCGCCGTCGACCAGAGACGTGCCAGCGGGCCACCCCCGGTGTCGAGGGCGAGGTGGTCGGTTCCGTCGAACCAGCGCGGCGACATCGTCCAGCTGTATGCCTTGCTGAAGTCCCGCTTCTGCGGGTGCGGCAGGGTGTGCTGGTTCCACGGGTGCCGGATGTCCACCGGATTGCCGAGCGGGTCGCGATCGACGAACTTCTCGTTGCCAGAACCCTCCCAGTCGTCGTAGAAGGAGTGCCCGAGCAAGATCCGCATGCCGAGGTTGATCTCGACCAGGTCGTTGGTGACCAGGTTGCCGTCCACGACCACTCCGGGGGTGACGAACATGCCCCGACCCCAGTTGGTCATGTTCTGGTACTTGAAGTCACACACCGCCGGGTCGTTGAGGCTGCCCCAGCAGCCCAGCAGGATGCGCCGCTCGCCGACATGCTCGTACCCGGGCAGCGCCTCGTAGAAGAAGTTGAAGAGGTCGTCGTGCAGCGGGACGACCTTCTTCAAAAACTCCACGTAGCGCATCAGCCGGATGTAATAGTCGGTGAACAGCTGCACGGTCGCCACCGTGCCCACGCCGCCCGGGTACAGGGTGGAGGGATGCACGTGACGCCCCTCCATGAGGCAGAACATCTCCCGCGTGTAACGGCTGACCATCAGGGCCTCGCGATAGAAGTCACCCTCCAGCGGGTTGAGCGAGCGCATGATGTCGCCGATGGTCTTGTAGCCGTGGTCGCCGGCGTGCGGGGCCTCGGTCCGGTTCGCCAGCTCCAGCACCCCGGGGTTGGTCTCCCTGACCATCCGCTCGCAGTAGTCGACCCCCACCAGGTTCTCCTGGAAGATGTTGTGGTCGAACATGTACTCGGCGGCTTCGCCGCAGTTGATGATCCACTCACCGAGGTGCGGGGGCGCCACTCCGTAGGCCATGTTCTGCGCGTACACCGAGCAGGTCGCGTGATTGTCACCGCAGATGCCGCAGATGCGACTGGTGATGAAGTGCGCGTCGCGCGGGTCCTTCCCCTTCATGAAGATGCTGTACCCGCGGAAGATCGAGGACGTGCTGTGGCACTCGCGCACCTCCTTCTGCTTGAAGTCGATACTCGCGTAGATGCCGAGACTGCCGACGATTCGGGTGATCGGGTCCCACGCCATGTCCACGACGTCGGTGTTGGCCTCGTGTGCGCTGGTCGGTGCCGCTTCGGTGGTCGTCATGAGGTCCCCTTACCAGTTCCGCTTGTAGCCGGTTGTCAGTTCGCGACCCGGATGCCGCCACTTCGGTTCCTTGTTGAGCGTGTCGAGGGTGACGCTGCGCAGGCGACGCACGACCTTGCCGTACACCCCGCTCGCGGTGGCCGACACCTTTCCGCCCGGTGGCTCATCCATGAACGGCATGAATTTGTCCGGGAAGCCGGGCATCGTGCACCCGATGCAGATGCCGCCCACGTTCGGGCAACCACCCATCCCGTTCATCCAGCCGCGCTTGGTGACATTGCACTTCACCACCGGTCCCCAACAGCCGAGCTTCACCAGGCACGTGGGCTGGCCGTAGGCATCCGCGAACTGGCCCTGCTCGTAGTACCCACCGCGGTCGCACCCTTCGTGCACGGTCATGCCGAACAACCACAGCGGACGAAGCTGGTCGTCCAACGGAATCATCGGCGCGGAGCCCGCCACCTGGTAGAGCAGGTACAGCAGCGTCTCGGAAAGGTTGTCCGGCTGAATGGGGCAGCCGGGGACGCAGACGATCGGCAGGCCTGCCTTGGACTTCCAGTCCCAGCCGAGGTAGTCCGGGACGCCCATCGCCCCGGTCGGATTTCCGGCCATCGCGTGGATCCCGCCGTAGGTTGCGCAAGTGCCGACCGCGACGATCGCGGTCGCCTTCGGCGCGAGCTTGTCCAGCCACTCGCTGGTCGTCATCGGCTGCCCGGTGAGTGGGTTGTTGCCGAAGCCGCACCAGTAACCCTCCGACTTGATCGACTCGTTGGGAATCGATCCTTCGACGACGAGGACGAACGGCTCGAGCTCGCCCCGGTCCGCCTTCCACCACCATTCGATGAAATTGTCGGCGCCGGTCTCGGGGCCACACTCGAAGTCGATCAATGGCCAGTGCACCTGGATGTTGGGCAGCCCGGGCAGGGCGCCGAGCACGATCTCCTCGATGCTGGGCTGGGTGGCCGCGGTCAGCGACACCGAGTCGCCGTCGCAGCTGAGTCCGGCATTGATCCAGAGGACGTGCAGCACGGGAGCTTCGGTTGCGGTCGTCATTGCGTCGCCTTTCGATCGCGTGCACCCGGACGTCCGCTCTATCCGCTTTGTGGCCGCGTTCGGCACCTCGCGGGTTTGTCAGACGGAGCCGCTTGCCTGTGACGGTAGAACGGTTCAGGCCCGCGTGGGCGGGCCAGTTTGGAGTGAATCCGGGAATCCGGGATTCGCTCCAAACTCCGCGGATGAGCGATCCGAAGCAGGCCGTGAGCGTGCCGAGGGCGCGCGCTAGCAAGCGGCACGGCGCGCGCAGACGCGGCGGGTGGTGCGTCGCCTCTGAGACGTCGGACGAAGGCCTGCTCAGCCAGTCAGGCGCCAGACCTTGCAGCGGTTCGTCGCGCTGCAGTCACATACTGCGAATCTTGAGGTAGCGCCGCAGGTCCGGGATCGACACGGCGGTCATCACCAGAACAAACAACACGGCGAGCGCCACCACGATCACAGCTATCAAGCCAACGGTTGCCATTGCGGGTTCCCTTCATCAGGTCGGACCTCGCGAACTCCGTTGCGTGATGACTACACCTTCGACCCGTCCCTTGGCGAGTCCTGATCGACGATTGAGCGCTGAGCGCGGCGGCGTGCTCAGTCGCCGATCCCTTGCTCGGAAACGGATTCGCGTTGGCGCGCGCGATAGGCCGCGACCGCCGAACGGTTGCCGCAGCCGTTGTCGCAGTATCGCTTGGACCGGTTCTTCGAAAGGTCGACGACGACGTTTCCGCAGCCCAGATAGTCACAGATCCGCAGACGGCTCAGCTCATCCGCGCGAATCACATCGATGAGCGCCATCGCCGCCTCTACGGCCATTCGGGTGGCCAGCGGCGCGTTGTCCGGCGTCGCATGCAGGTGATAGTCCCAATGGTCGTGCTTGACGAGTTGGGGGAGGGCACGCGCTTCGCGAAGCATGTGGTTGACCAGATCGACGACCTCGTCGCGCGGCATCGCCCACAGCTGCCGAAGCCTTGGGCGCAGCCTGCGCACGGCGGCCAACTCAGCTTCGTCCCGCCGCCTCTCGCCGGTCCAACCCCACTCGTTCACGAAGGCATCCAGAGACTGCACCGTTAGGTGCTCCCCGGTGTCGTCGAGCGTGTTCACCAACGCCGCGGCAGCCTGCAGAGCAACCTCAGTGTCATGAGTGAAAATCAATTTGACTCCTAACGCGAGATCACGTAGCGTCATCACCATAATTCACTTTGACTTATTACGCTAGCGTCCACGTGCGACGCCGGCCCGCAACGCAAGGATCCGATATGCCGACCTCGACCTCGCCCAGATTCGCGGGCTCCACTCGCGGGCTGGGGATCGCGGTTCTCTCGGCCGCCAGCTTCGGTACATCAGGCACCTTCGCGACCTCGCTCATCGACTCCGGCTGGTCGCCCGCCGCCGTCGTGACGGCACGGCTGCTGATCGCCGCCCTCGCGCTGACCATCCCCGCGCTGCGGGTGATGCGCGGCAGGTGGGCTGCGGCGGCACCCGCGACCCGGCCGATTCTTGCCTACGGAGTCATCGCCGTCGCCGGCTCCCAACTGTGTTACTTCAATGCGGTGCAGCATCTGTCGGTCGGCATCGCCCTGCTGCTCGAGTACCTCGGCACCGTGCTGATCGTCGGCTGGTTGTGGGTCCGTCACGGCCAGCGCCCGCACCGGCTGACTATGGGCGGCGCCGTCGTGGTGATGGCCGGACTCGCCCTGATGCTCGGCATCTCCGGTCACCAGCATGTCGACCTCGTCGGCCTGGTGTGGGGCGCAGGCGCTGCAGTAGGGCTCGCCACATACTTCGTGCTCTCGGCCGATGTCGACGACGCGGTGCCCCCGATCGCGATGGCCTGGAGCGCGATGGTCATTGGCAGCGTGTGCCTGCTCCTACTCGGGATCACCGGCGTGCTGCCGATCCACGTGGTCACCGGGGACGTCATACTCGCGGATCGCCGCACGAGCTGGCTGGTTCCGGTTCTCGGTCTCTCCTTGATCGCCGCCGCCTTTGCCTACGCAAGTGGGATCGCCGCCGCGCGCGTGCTCGGGGCAAAGCTTGCCTCGTTCGTCGGCCTGAGTGAGGTGCTCTTCGCGGTGCTTTTCGCCTGGGTCCTGCTCGGCCAGCACCTGGGCGCCCTCCAACTCGCCGGCGGCGCGCTCGTGCTCGCGGGCGTCGCAATCGTCCGGGCCGGCGACGTGCCGGCCGCAGTCGAGCACAGCGGGGCTGAGCCGGTGCTCACGGGTGTCGCTTAGCCGGCTCCAGGGAATGCGCATGACAGCGTGCAGTCGGTCGTGACGCGCAGTCATGACCTGCGGGGTAATCGTGGCCAGGCATGCGGCTGACTACGGTCGGTCGGGTGAGCACACCGAGCACCGGTAGTACCCCCAGGCCAGTCATCTCCGCGCGCGACCGCGCCACCGGACGGCCAGTGGGCGAGCTGCTGCGCGAATGGCGCGAACGCCGCAGACTCAGCCAGCTGGCCCTGGCCATCCAGGCCGAGATCTCGACCCGGCATCTGAGCTTCGTCGAGACCGGCCGGTCTCGGCCGACATCGGAGATGATCCTGCGGCTGACCGAGCAGCTGGAGGTTCCCCTGCGTGAGCGCAATGCGTTGCTGCTGGCCGGTGGCTACGCACCCGCCTACCGGCAGCACACGCTGGGCGAGCCGGAACTCGACACCATTCGGGCTGCGCTGCGCCGCGTACTCACCGCCCACGAGCCGTACCCCGCGGTCGTGGTGAACCGCTGGTGGGATCTGCTCGAGGCGAACGCCGCGGTCTCGCTGCTGACCGACGGCTGTGCGCCGCACCTGCTTGAGCCGCCGGTGAACGTCCTGCGACTCAGTCTGCACCCGGAGGGGATGGCCAAACGGATCGTGAATCTGGACGAGTGGCGCTCGCATGTGCTCGGGCAACTCAAACGCCGCGCCCAGACGATCGGCGACCGCCGTTTGGCCGACCTGCACGCCGAGCTGGCCGGCTATCCGGGCGGCAGCGGCGCTCGCCGCTCGCACACCGACGTCGTGCTACCCCTGCGTTACCGGCACCCCGATGGGGAGCTGGCGTTGTTCAGCATCAGCTCACTGGTGGGTACGGCCACTGATGTCACCGTCGAGGAGCTGGCCATCGAGTCGTTCTATCCGGCAGACGACGCCACGGCGGCGTTGTTCGCGCTCAGGTCCGCCTCGTCGAAAGGGTGATCTTCGGCGAGACGATCGCGAGCCTGGGGGACACAATGGACCGGTGCCAGTTCGGAACATGGTCTGCGCGGCGCTGACCTGCACAGTGATGCTCACCGGCTGCGCCTCGATGGTCCCGCCGGGCCAGTTCGTTGCCCAGAACGCCCGCGCAGATCCAACCGGAGCTTCCGCAGTGCCGGGCGCTGGTTCCTCGGTCGTGCCGAGCGCGCCCGGCGTGGTGGCGCGAGGACCGGTGTCAGGCGGCGTGCCGGGTCGGGCAAACATCGGCACCGGCTCGGCGGCCGCAGGTCGTCGCGGGCTCGGCGGTCAGGTGTCCCCGGTGGCCGCGATCTCGGCTGCGCCGGCCAGCTGCCACGGTTTCACGAACTCCACCGGAATCAGCGCCTCGACGATCTCGCTCGGCAACGTTGCGGACGTGAGTGGCCCGGTGCCCGGGCTCTTCGCCTCCGCCCAGCAGGCCACGATGGCCTACGCCGCGTACTTCAACGCCACCTCGTCGATCTGTGGGCGAAAGCTGAAGGTCGTCGGTTACGACAGCCAGACGAGCGCGACGGGCGATCAACAGGCCGCGACCTCTGGCTGCGATCAGAGTTTTGCGCTGGTGGGGTCCGTGAGTGCCTTCGACAGTGGCGGCGCCAAGACCGTGGCCGACTGCGGCATACCGGACCTGCGAACGATCTCCACGACTCCGCAGCGCGTCGCCTCGCGGGTGTCCTTCGGTACGGACGCCGTGGATCCGACGCAGGTGTCGACCGTGCAGTATCAAGTCATCAAAAGCCTCACCGGCGATGCCTACACGAAGTCGGCGATCCTCTATCTCGATGCCGGTGCGGCGATCCCGAACGCGACCGCGTATCGAAAGACGATGGAGTCGCTGGGCTATCACTTCGTCTACGACCAGGCCATCGACGTCACTGCCCTGAGCTATGCAACCTATGCGGCGAAGATCAAGAGCCTGGGGGTGCGGCTGATCCAGTTCGAAGGGTCCTACCAGTTCGCGGTCCGGCTCAAGCAGGCTCTGGTGCAGCAGGGTGTCGATCCTGTCTTCGTGATGGACTCGGTCGCCTATGACCCGATCTTCGTGGCGGCCGGCGGTGCGGATCTGGATGGCATGTACTCCTATGTGGACACCGCCCTGTTCGAAGAGTCAGGCGGTTCACCTGCGCTGCAGCTCTACGTGAAATGGCTGCGCACGGTCGCGCCCTCGGCGCAACCGTCGTTCTTCGGGATGTTCGCCTGGGGCGCGATGCAGCTGTTCAGCCGCCTTGCCGTGCAACTCGGCGGGCGGTTGTCACGCGACACGTTGCTGGCGGCGATCGCGGGGGTGCACGACTACACCGCGGACGGATTGTTCGCGCCCCAGGATGTGGGCGGCAAGCACTCGCCGAGCTGTCAGGCGGTCATCCAGCTCGAGAGCGGCACGTGGGTGCGCCGCTCGCAGTCCCCGTACAGCTGCTCTACGGTTTTCGACACAACCCGGTGAGCGGCACGGACCCGGGCGAGCGGGAGGTTGAGCGGTGGCCTTCGACCTGGCGCAACTGATCCAGGCACGGGAGGGCGAGAACTTCCGTCTGCATGCGCGCTATCTCAGCCCGCAATTGCCGCGGGTTCTGGAGACGCTCGGATTCGACCGCTTCTACACGCGAGGCGAAGGCTGTTACCTCTGGGACCGTGACGACAACCGCTACCTCGACCTGCTGTCCGGCTTCGGTACGTTCGCGCTCGGGCGCAGTCATCCGACGATCATGGCCGCCTTGCACGAAGCGATTGACGCAGACCTGCCCAACCTGGTGCAGCTCGATTGCGCGCTGCTGCCCGGGCTGCTCGCGCAAGCGTTGACCGCCCGCGCGCACGACGGCATCGAGCGGGTCTTCTTCACCAACTCTGGTGCCGAGGCAATTGAGAGCGCCATCAAGTTCGCCCGCTGCGCCACGAAACGGGACCGGATCCTTTACTGCGATCACGCCTTCCACGGGCTGACGACGGGGGCTGTGGCGCTCAACGGCGGTGCCGAGTTCCGCGCCGGCTTCGGACCGTTGCTGCCCGGTTGCCAGATGGTCCCGTTCGGCGATCTGAACGCTCTGCAAACCCTCCTGCGGCCCCGGGACGTGGCCGCACTGATCATCGAGCCGATCCAGGGCAAGGGGGTCAATGAAGCCCCTGACGAATTCTGGCCGGCGGCCCAGGAGCTGTGCCGGCGCCATGGCACCTTGCTCGTGATCGACGAGATCCAGACCGGCCTCGGCCGGACGGGGAGGTTCTTCGCACACGAGCACTGGGACCTTCGTCCGGACATCATCACCGTCTCGAAGGCGCTCTCCGGCGGGTTCATCCCGGTCGGCGCCATGATGTGCTCGGCCACGGTGTCCGACAGCGTCTACAGCTCGATGGATCGGGCGGTGGTCCACTCGTCGACCTTCAGCACGAACCAGCTCGCCATGGTCGCCGGGCTCGCCACGCTGCACGCATTCGATGAGGAGGACATCGTCGACCGAGCCCGCCGCACGGGTGAGACATTCATGAAGTCGCTGGCCCCGCTGGTCGACAAGCACGAGTACCTGCACGCGGTGCGGGGCAAAGGGCTGATGATCGGCCTCGTCTTCGGCGAGCCGACGTCGATGGCGTCGCGGTTGCGCTGGAGGGCAATCGAGGGGATGCGCAACGCGTTGTTCTCCCAGTTGATCGTCGTCCCACTCTTCCACCGTCATCGCATCCTGACTCAGGTCGCGGCCGACAACATGAACGTGGTCAAGCTCCTGCCCCCACTGATCGCCGGTGAGGCCGAGGTCGACTACTTCGTCGATGCGCTCGACGATGTCCTCACGAGCGCGCAGCGCGGGCCGGGCCTGATGTTCGAGG
>JALYIS010000210.1 GCA_030775705.1 Actinomycetota bacterium | reverse complement strand
AAGCCGGCCCGACGCGTCGCGCATCGGGCCGCGGTCCCGCGCGATGGCTCGGATCATGGCGGCATGATCAAACCACCAAAGTTACTGGTGTGACAAGTGTGACTGGTGGTGCGACACGCTAGGAGGCGAAAATTTGGGGGGGAAGGAAGCGAAATCAGACGATACGAAGCGAAATTAGACGGTGGGAAGCGAAATTAGACGGTGGGAAGCACGTGATCGGCGAAGCGATCGCGCAGCGTCTTCTTCGAGAACTTGCCGACGCTGGTCTTCGGGACCTCATCGATGAACACCACATCGTCGGGGAGCTGCCACGACGTCATGCGTTCCCGCAGGAAGTCGAGCACCTCCTCGCGGCTGAGCGTCTCGCCATCGCGCACGACGACACACGCCATCGGCCTTTCGGACCATTTCGGGTGGGCGATCGCGATCACTGCCGCCTCGGCGACCTTCGGATGAGCCATGATCGCGTTCTCGAGGTCCACCGAACTGATCCATTCTCCGCCGGACTTGACCAGGTCCTTGGTCCGATCGACCAGTCGCAGGTAACCTAGCTCGGAGATCGACGCGATGTCCCCGGTCCTCAGCCAGCCGTCGGGGGAGAAGTTCTCACCGGGCTCATCGGTGCGGAAGTACTGGCTGGCTATCCACGGACCCCGGCACTCGAGCTCTCCCGAGGCGGCGTCGTCCCACGGCAGCGGCGCGCGCGTCTCGGAGTCCACGATGCGCAGCTCGACCCCAGGTGGGGCCATTCCTCCGGTAGCCCGGACATCGGCCTTGGCGTCTTCGGAGAGGTCGTCGAACTCGGATCTCAGCTGGCACACCGAGCCCAGTGGCGAGAGCTCGGTCATCCCCCACGCCTGGGTGATGGGCACCCCGATCTTCTCGCGCCACGCCTCGGACAGTGCCTTGGGGACCGCCGACCCACCACAGATGATCGTGCGCAGCGAGGACAGGTCACGCTCCTCGAGCAAGGGCACCATCCCCATCCAGATCGTCGGGACTCCGGCGGCGATGGTCACCTTCTCAGAGGCCATGAGCGCCACCAGTGACTTCGGGGACAGATCCGGGCCGGGCATGATCAGCGCCGCGCCGGCCATGAACGCCGTGTACGGCAGGCCCCACGCGTTGGCGTGGAACATTGGCACCACCGGGAGAATCCGGTCACTGTCGCGAAGGTTGAAGACCGGGGTCGTCATCGAGGCGAGCGAGTGCAGCCACGTGGAGCGGTGGCTGTAGAGGACGCCCTTCGGATTGCCGGTCGTGCCGGTTGTGTAGCAGATCGCCGCCGCCTGGCGCTCGTCGACGACCCGGCCGCTGAAGTCGGTCTCGTCGACCCCGGACAGCAGGTCCTCGTAGCGGATCACCCGCGGGTCCGTGGGCAGCGGCGCAGTGGCCCCGTCGTCCATCACGATGACGTGCTGCACGTTCGTGAGGCCGGGCAGATGCTGCTCGAAGAGGGGGAGCAGCGAGCGGTCGACGAAGACGGCCTCGTCCTCGGCGTGGTTGACGGTGTAGACCAGCTGCTCTGGGAAGTAGCGGATGTTGATGGTGTGCATCACCCGCCCGGTCCCCGGGATGGCGAAGTACAGCCCCAGGTGGCGCGCGGTGTTCCACCCGAAGGTACCGATGCGGCCGTCCGGCGAGATACCGAGAGAGTCGATGGCCGCGGCAACCTTACGGGTTTGCGCGGCGACCTCGCCGAACGTCGAGCGCTGCACGCCTGCCGCCGTCTGGGTGATCACCTCCCTGGTGCCGAAGTACTGCGCTCCTCGATCGAAGATCCAGTTCGTGGTCAGCGGCGTGTCCTGCATGAGTCCGAGCATGCGGTGATGGTCGCCGAACTGTGCCCGCAGGGCAAGCACCCGTCATCAGCCGTTCGGAGGGCGCGCGCAGCCCGCGATCGCTATGACCGCTAGCCTGATTCGGGTGGCCGCCGATCACGCCGCGTGCCGCACCGGCCCGGCGGCAAAGTTCTGATTCAATGTCTGAGGAATGACATCGATGCAATTCGAGGAGCACGACGCATGGATTTCGCCGCACACGCTGCCGGGCCCGATCCAGCCGCGAACGACGACGTCTGCGATGACGGCCTGAGCCGGCGTGACCGCGAGATCCTTGCCTTCGAGCGGCAGTGGTGGAAGTACGCCGGCGCCAAGGAGCAAGCCATCCGCGAATTGTTCGACATGTCCACCACTCGGTACTACCAGGTGCTCAACGCGCTGATCGACACTCCGTCCGCGTTGGCGGCCGATCCGATGCTCGTCAAGCGCCTGCGCCGGCTGCGTGCGAGTCGCCAGCGCCAGCGCTCGGCCCGTCGTCTCGGCATCGAGGTCTGAACGGCGA
>JALYIS010000209.1 GCA_030775705.1 Actinomycetota bacterium | reverse complement strand
GTGTACGGCCGCGCGCGACGAGTTCCGCGTAAGCCTCCACCTGCCCCCGCAACTCGGGAGGACATCGGCGCGCCGCGATATCGAGGCAGCCCAGGACAGCCGTGTGGATCACCGGATCGCCTAGTCCCGTGCGGGCCGCCGCGACCCATGCGCCGTCGAGGCAAGCGCACGCGTCGGCCGCCCGATCCGCGGCTACCGGGTCGTCGATCAGAGTCACGACCGCAGCGGTCAGCGCCGGCCACCAGCGGTCGGGCACCGCGTCGAGAAAGCGGAGCTCGAGGTAGCCGCGCATCCGGACCGGGGGGAACAGGGTCGACAGGTGGTAGTCCAGGTCGTCGACCGTAGGCGGCCGCTCGACGGGCGCGGTACCCGCAGCCCATTCGGCGAAGCTGAACCTCTCGCGACAGGCGCGCGCCCCGGATCCGGCGCGCACCATCATGACCGGGGCTGCGAGTGCGAAGGCGGCCCAGTCGCGGGCGGGGTCGACCGAGGCGGGGACCTCCTGGGTCCGGGCTGCGTCGATGCCTGCCCATGCCTGCTGGCGCATTGATCGCCAGCCCGAGGACTGCCCGGCCAGCAGCGGTGAACATGCCGACATCGCGACCAGTGCTGGGCCCAGGCGGTGGATGTGCGCGACCCGGTCCGCCCAGACGGCGCTGGCGCCGGCATTGAGGTTGATCTGCAGGGCGGCCGTCGAGGCCATCATCGCGAGGCCTGCGGCGCCGCATCCCACCGCGTCGAAATGCTGCTCCATAGCCAGATAGCGCGGTGCCGGGTTCACTCGATCGAGTGGTCGTACTGGATCGGCGCCGACCGACGCGAGTCCGAAACCGGCTGCGCCTACGGATTGCCTGAGGATGTGCTCGTCCGCCTGCAGCGCCGCGATCGCGTCGATGACGTTGGGCTGCGCAGGCGTGGAGAGCTCGAGCTGCCCCCCGGGCTCGGTGGTGATCGAACTCCCGAACGGCAGGGGCGGGACGTCGTCGAGCAGCGCCTGCAGCGCAGGCCAGGAAGCCCGCCGTGCAGGCCGGCTGAGATCGACCAGATGAAGCTCTAGCTCGAGTCCGACGGCACCCACCGCGGAGGCGGTCAAGGCCCCCGCAGCTGCGTGCGCACCCGCCGCCTCCGGGCTCAACGGCGCGCTGAGCAGTGCGGCTGATGTCTGAGCGGTCATTCCGCCCCCTCCAGGTCCGGACCGGTCGTAGTGTCGACCGCGGGTCGGTGCGGGGGCGGCTGACGAGCTAACCGTCCTCACTTCCATATTCACTCGGCGCCGGGCGATTCGCAAGCAGCCCTAACAATTTCGCAATACCCGCCTGCCGCGCCCGGTGTTCACATCGTGGCGAGGACCTCTGACAACGCCTGCAGATCGGCACCTGTGCAGTCCACGTGGGGGCTGATGCGCAACAGTGGCCGGGTCATCTCGGCTGGCGCCCGCGCCACTGCCCCGGCCGTAGTGAGTACTCCGTGGTCCTCGAGCAGACGGCGTCGGACGTCGAACACCGATTGTCCCGCTGTCGCGGTGAGAGCGGTCACGGCGCACGGGGAATGGAGCTGGTCGACCACCTGCCAGCCCGGTATATCCGCCAGAGCCTCCCGGGTCATCCGGCCCACCTCGGCGAGGCGGCGCCAGATCTGTTCGGGTCCGTCGGCCTCGAACTCGGCAACAGCAGTGGCCAGCCCCACGCGCCCGGCGATGTGTGCCTCGGAAGACTCCAGGGCCGACACCGCCGACGCGTCCGGCGCCGCGAGCACCGGTTGAGTCACCCGTAGCTGCCCCCACCACCGCTGTGCGATACAGAGCGCGCCAACCCCTCGTGGGCCGCACATCCACTTGCGGCTCGTCGTGTAGGTGGCATCGGCGCCGACATTGGTGGGCGCCTGGCCGAACGCCTGCGCGGCATCGACCCACAGCGCGACACCCGCAGCCTGGCACAACGCGCTGATCTCGGTGACCGGTTGCACCAACCCGCGGTGAGCGGCGACCTGCACGATGTGCACGACAGACGGGGGGTCGTGCTCGAGCCGGCGTGCGAGGTCGTCGAGGTCCACCGCCCCGTCGGGGTTCGCACCAAGTTCGACGACGGCCAGCCCGTGGGCGCGAAAAGCCGCGCGATTCTGCCCCCACTCGCCGGGCAATACTGCTACCGAAGGGTGCTCGCCCCAAGGCCACGCGCCGAGCAGCGCGGCATGCGCAGTGGTGGCGCTTTCGACGAACGCGAGGCCGCGCGGATCCAGCCCGAACAATCCAGCGATCCGCGCTCGGCCCGACTCGATGACCGCGGCAGCCTGCTCCTGGGCGACGTAGGCTCCGAGCTCGGCTTCGCGCGCCATGTGCTGGGCGACGACCCGCTGCGTGGCCAGCGACGTCCGCCCGGCTGCTGCGGCGTCCAGGTGTAGGACCCGTCGGGTCGGACGCCGCGCCGCCCACCCAGCCCATCGGTCCTCGAGTAACTCACTCATCCGATCCAGCCTCGCACAGTCCCAGGGTGGTCAAGAGTCGTCGGGCCGGTGATGATGTGGGGCATGCCGGTTGTGCACGTACCCGGGCCGCGGCGGCTCATCGCCACCGCAGCGCTGGTCTGCGTGGCCATGCTCAGCCTGACCGCAGCGGTTGCCACGCCTGCGCCGGCCGGGCTCACTGTTACGGCCGGCTCACTGCCGGCGGCCAACGCCACGACGGTGACGGAGATCCCTGCAGTAGGAGCGATCTTCGTACCGAGTGTGCTGTCGCTGGCCGTGCTGCTCGGCCTGCCGCACGAATGCTCGGGCAGCGTCGTGCACAGCGCGAGCCGTGACCTGGTGCTCACCGCCGCGCACTGCGTCGTCGGTCCGGGGATCGGCTACGGCTTCGCGCCCGAATACCACGACGGACAGGCCCCCGAAGGGGTCTGGAGCGTGATCAGGGTCTACGTCAATCCGGCGTGGACCCGAACTCAGGATCCGCAGCACGACTACGCGTTTCTGCAGGTCGCGCCGCAGCTCTGGCACGGGGCGCTGCGCAACCTGGAGGATGTAGCGGGAGCCCACACGCTCGCAACCGCACCGGCACGGGCGAGCCTGGTGACAGTCGACGGCTATGTGCAGGGCGCTAACGACGAACCGATCACCTGCACGGCCACCGTGTACGACACCGCAGAATACCCAAGCTTCGACTGCGGCGGTTTCGGTGCTGGCACGAGTGGTGGACCCTGGTTGCAGGGTTCCAGGGTGGTGGGCGTGATCGGCGGCCGGCAGCAAGGCGGCTGCGCGGACGCAACCTCGTACACCTCGGCGTTCGGGCCGGACATCGGGGTCGATCTGGCACGCGCTGGCAGCGGGGCGCCAGGTGACTTCGCGCCGCTGGGCGGCAGCTCGGGTTGCCCCGGCGGCTGACTCACCGCGGCGCAGCGCGGGTAGCCTGCGGCCATGACGCTGGGCGCGGTCGAGATGACGACATTGGTGCGCAACGGCGACCTCAGCGCGCGTACCGCCACTGAGCAGGCGCTACGGCGCATCGAGGCGCTCGACGGCGCGATCGGCGCGTTTCAACTCGTGCGCACCGAGGCAGCCTTGCGGGAGGCGGCAGAGGTCGACGCGCGTGCCGACAAGGCCGAACTGCCGCTGGCCGGTCTGCCCATCCCGATCAAGGACAACGTCCCCGTCGCAGGCGAGCCGATGCGCATCGGTTCCGCTGCCAGCGATCCCGCGCCGAGCCAGCACGACCACGAGATCGTGCGTCGACTGCGTGATGCCGGCGCGGTCGTCGTCGGGCTCACCCGGGTCCCGGAACTGTGCCTGTTCGGCGCGACTGACTCCGTGTATGGCATCACCCGCAATCCATGGGATCTGAGCCGGACGCCGGGAGGCTCGTCCGGTGGCGCAGCCGCGGCAGTCGCCGCTGGCATGGTGGCGGTGGCGCACGGCAACGACGGCCTGGGCTCGATCCGGATACCGGCCGCGTGCTGTGGCCTGGTGGGCATCAAACCGGGGCTAGGCGTGGTGCCGGCCGACCTGGGCAACGGTTCCTGGTTCGACATGTCGGAGAATGGCCCGCTGGCCACCACGGTCGAGGACTGCGCACTCGTCCTCTCGGTGCTGGCAGCGCGCCCTGAACTCGCGACGCTGACCGTCCCGCCACCACTGCGGGTCGCGGTGTCCACCCTGGTACCCGCGACTGGAATCCCGCTCGATCCGGCCTGGGCTGCGGCGGCTCGGGCCACCGGCGCCCTGCTCGAGCGCCATGGACATCGGGTCACCGTGGCTGATCCGCAGTACGGGCTATCCACGGCGGGCTCGGAGGTTGTCCGGTGGGTGGCCGGCGCCGAACTCGATTCGCAGCTCCTGCTCGACCGAGATCGGGCTGAGGTTCGCACCCGACTACATGCGCGGCTGGGCCGCGCCGCGATCCGGCTGGGGCTGCCGAGCGCGCGAGGTCGCGACAGATGGCGTCGTCGTGCCGAGGCCTTCTTCGCCGAGCACGACGTCCTGATCACCCCGACACTCGCGCAGTCGCCGATTCCGGCGCGCGCCTGGGGCGAGCGCGGCTGGGCCGCGAACATTATCGCCAACCTGCGTTACGCGCCGTTCGCAGCGGCCTGGAACGTCATCGGCTGGCCCGCGATGGCCGTCCCGGCCGGAACACACCCCAACGGGATGCCGCTCTCCGTCCAGCTGGTCGCCCGGCCCGGCGGCGAGGCGCTGCTGTTGGGCTTGGCTCGCCAGCTCGAGGTGGCGCGCCCGTGGCAACGAACTGCGCCCGTACGTTAGACAGCGGTCCAGCCGTGGGCAGCGGCGCGGCCCATGATCGGCGCGTAATCTGCCACCTATGAGGCAGCAGATCTCCCACTGGATCGGCGGGACGCTACGACCGGGAGAGTCCGGCCGGTCGGGACCGGTGTTCAATCCGGCGACCGGAGAGCAGGTCGCCGATGTCGATCTCGCCTCAGCCGCGGAGGTCGATGCCGCCGTCGCCAGTGCAGCCTCGGTAGCTCGGGAATGGCGTGAGGCCTCGCTGTCGCGCCGCAGCGCGGTGCTGTTCGCGTTCCGCGAGTTGATCCACGCGCACGCCGACGAACTGGCCGCCATAGTGACGTCCGAACACGGCAAGGTGCACAGTGACGCGCTCGGTGAGATCGCGCGGGGACTGGAGAACGTCGAGTTCGCCTGTGGGGTGCCCCAGCTGATGAAGGGCGGCTTCAGTGAGCAGGCTGCCACCGGCGTGGACGTTTATTCGATCCGGCAGCCGCTGGGCGTGGTCGCGGGCATCACGCCGTTCAACTTCCCCGCCATGGTGCCGCTGTGGATGTGCGCCAACGCGATCGCCTGCGGCAACGCGTTCGTGTTGAAACCGAGCGAGAAGGATCCCTCGGCTGCCCTGTTCATCGCCGATCTGTGGCAGCGTGCCGGATTGCCCGACGGGGTGTTCAACGTGGTTCAGGGCGACAAGGTGGCAGTCGATGCATTGCTTGCCCACCCCGAGGTGGCCGCCGTCAGCTTCGTGGGCTCGACACCGATCGCCCGCTACATCTACGAGACCGGAACGAGCAACGGCAAGCGGGTACAGGCGTTGGGCGGCGCCAAGAACCACATGGTGGTGCTGCCCGACGCGGACGTCGAGATGGCTGCCGACGCCGCGGTCTCGGCCGCCTACGGCGCGGCCGGCGAGCGTTGCATGGCGATCTCGGTCGCGGTGGCCGTGGGTGACGTCGGCGACCGGCTCGTGGACGCCATCGCCGCCCGCCTGCCGAAGCTGCGCATCGGCGACGGCGCCGACCCCGACTCGCAGATGGGGCCTTTGATCACTGCGCAGCACCGCGACCGCGTCCGGGACTACGTGGACGCCGGGGCGGCTGCCGGTGCCCGTGTCATCGTGGACGGGCGTGAGGGTGACTTTCCGCCCGACGGTTTCTTCCTGGGCACCACGTTGCTCGACCACGTCAGCTCCGATATGGCGGTGTACACCGATGAGATCTTCGGCCCGGTGCTGTGCGTCGTTCGCGCCGAGACCTACGCGCAGGCGATCGAGCTCATCAACGCCAACCCGTACGCCAACGGAACTGCGCTGTTCACCCGAGATGGCGGGGTGGCTCGGCAGTTCCAGTTCGACGTCGAGGTGGGCATGGTCGGCATCAACGTGCCGATCCCCGTGCCGGTTGCCTACTACTCGTTCGGCGGCTGGAAGGCGTCGCTGTTCGGCGACACCCACATGTACGGCCCCGAGGGCATCAACTTCTACACGCGTGGCAAGGTCGTCACCTCGAGGTGGCCAGACCCGGCCACGTCGAAGATCGACCTCGGCTTCCCGACCACCCGTTGAGCCCCGCGGTGCCGGTTGATCCGCGCCGTGCCTGCCCGCCCGATCATCGGAGTGAACAGTGACTGATGTGCTCAGCGATAGCACCACCGACGAAGCGAACGTTCGTGCCACTGATCGGGCACACGTGTTCCACTCCTGGTCGGCGCAGGCGCTGATCGACCCCATGCCGATCGCCAGCGCGAGCGGATCCCACTTCACCGACTACAGCGGCAAGCGGTATCTCGACTTCTCCAGTCAACTGGTCAACGTCAACATCGGGTACCAGCACCCCAAGCTCGTCGCCGCGATACAGGAGCAGGCCGGCAAGCTCTGCACCGTCTCCCCGGCGTTCGCCAACGACGTCCGCGGCGAGGCCGCCCGGCTGATCGCCGAGCTGGCGCCCGGTGACCTCAATCAGGTCTTCTTCACCAACGGGGGTGCCGAGGCCACCGAGAATGCGGTGCGGATGGCGCGACTGCACACCGGGCGATTCAAGGTGATGTCTGCCTACCGCAGCTACCACGGCGCGACGGCCGCAGCCATCGCGCTCACCGGCGACCCGCGGCGGTGGGGCAGCGAGCCGGGCTTGCCCGGTGTGGTGCGGTACTGGGGCCCCTATCTCTACCGAACCGCGTTCCACGCCACCACGCAGACAGAGGAATGCCAGCGGGCCTTGCAGCATCTGCGCGACACGTTGGCCGTCGAAGGTGCGCACACGGTCGCTGCGATCATCCTCGAGACTGTGGTGGGCACCAACGGCGTCCTCGTGCCGCCGGACGGGTATCTCGCCGGGGTCCGTGAGCTCTGCGACGAGTTCGGCATACTCCTCATCGCCGATGAGGTGATGGCCGGCTTCGGACGCTGCGGTGAATGGTTCGCCGTCGATCACTGGGGTGTCACCCCGGACCTGATCACCTTCGCGAAGGGGATCAACTCCGGCTACGTGCCACTCGGCGGCGTGATCATCTCCGACGCGGTAGCCGCGACCTTCGCCGAGCGCGCCTACCCCGGCGGACTCACCTACTCCGGACACCCGCTCGCCTGCGCCAGCGCGGTGGCCTCGATCGCGATCTTCAGGGAGGAGGGCATCGTCGAACACGCCCGTACCCTGGGCACCGACATCCTCGGGCCAGAGCTCCGCGAGATTGCCACCCGTCACCCATCGGTAGGCGAGGTACGCGGGTTGGGCGTCTTCTGGGCCCTGGAACTCGTCCGCAACCGTGAGACCCGCGAGCCCTTGGTGCCGTTCAACGCATCCGGGCCGGACGCCGCACCGATGAACGCGTTCGCCGCCGACTGCAAGCAGCGCGGGCTGTGGCCGTTCACCCACTTCAACCGCACCCACGTCGTCCCACCGTGCACGACCACGGTGGAGGACGTGCGCACCGGGCTGGCCATCCTCGACCAGGCGCTAGAGGTGGCCGACTCCTACTACACCGGCTGACCTACTGCCGCGGGTCGGCCGGGGCGATGACGACCTCGACCACGTCTGGGTAGGGCGCCGGCGACCCGTCAGGGGCGGGTCGCAGCGTATGGACCCGCACATCGGCGACGACCTGGTGCTCGACGAGCTGCGTGCGCAGGATCTTGAGTGTCTGGTCGTACACCACGCGTCTGGTCAGGTCCGGGACAAACGACCCCGCGATGCCGAACACCCGATTGCGCGCGCCCGCGAGCTCGATCGGATTGAGGATCTCGATGCTGATGAACCGCCGGGAACGCCCCACCGCGGGTTGACCTCGAGAAGCGGCAGCGAGCGCAGCCAGCACCTGGGGGTCGGGCGCCTGGGACTCAGGCGATGGGGAGTCGCGGGCTTGGCCGGCGGCGCCGCGCCGTAGTCGCATGCGCAGGAGCGCGGCAGCGGTGAGCATGTTGGTCACCACGAGAACACTCAGCAGAATCAGCACGATGGCCTGCAACCTCCCGGGGACCGACGCTACCGCCGCGCATCAGCTCACGGAGGCGCGGGACTGTCGGTGTGACCCGCGCGCGCCGCGATGACGCCACCCTGGAAGCGACTGGTGGCCCCGACCTGGGTCATGTAGTCGGAGATGTGCCGGCGGCAGGTGCGTACCGAGATCGACAATCGGCGCGCGATCGCCTCGTCCTTCTCGCCCTCGGCCATGAGCCGCACTATGGTCGCGCGGGTCTGGTCGAGCTCGGTGTCGTCGCGCTCGTGGTTGATCACGTCCTCCAGCGGCGCGGCCTCGGCCCACAGCTGCTCGAAGGTGGCGACGACCCAGGCGATGACATTGGGCTCGCGGACGACCGCCAGCCCGTGCCGGCCAGTGTCGGATGTCGGAATCGGCAGGAGCGCAACTTCACGGTCGACGACGAGACTGCGCCCGGGAACCGACGGCGCGAACCGGATCCGGGCGCCGTTCTCGGCGAGCTCGTTGAGGTAGGACCGGGTGGCGCGATCACGCAGCGCGGTGTGCTGGTACAGCGCCCGGGTCTTGATGCCGCGGCGCAGCGAGTAGATGTTCGCGATTCGGGTGCGGCCGTCGATGCGGGTGGCGGGCAGCCGCCCGGGGGCAACGGACAGCAGCTCGTGCTGGCAGCGGTCGGCGTAGTGCATCAGCACGTTCGCGATCGCCGTCTGGTCGGAGACCACATCGACCGTCACGTTCTGGACGGTGCCGCCCAGCGCCTCGGTCCAGGTGGGGACCAGCCCCCGGATCGCGTTTCGGCGTGTCTCAACCGACGCCCGCCGGGCACCCAGTTCGAGGTCCTCGGCGCCAAGCACGGTCGCCTCGGCCAGCATCGGGCTGATCCCGAGGTAGAAGTCGGGCCCGTCCGAGCGAGCCAGACCCAGTTCGACCAGAGCCGACGCGGGCTTGTCGAGATCCTCGACGGGGACACCGAGCTCGAGGGCGATGGCAGACAGGTGCCGTCCGGGTTCGCTGAGCAAGGCGCGATACAACGCGACGTCGAGATCCTTCAGGTGCCCGATATCCCCCATATCACCCCCGAACTTGTTGCCAGTCAACTTGCTGCCAGTTGGAGAATTTGTAATGCGCCTCGATGCCCTGAATCCTATTCCCAGGGTGTGGGATGCGGTCTCCGGGCCGCGAACTCTGGGTCAGAGTGGTCCAGAACTCCCTAAGAGAGGTAAATGTGTCCGCTTCGCTAGTGCGTCGCCTCACCGCAGTTCTCGCCATGGTCATCGGATTCGGCGTCGCCGCCGGGACCTCCGGTGCCTCCGCGGCGCCCTCCACCAGTGTGCGTGCAGGCGCAACGGTGGCTTCACACAGCACGACAGTGCGGGCTGCCGACTGGTGGTGGTAACCCGCACGAACGACCCGCTGCGGCTGTAGTCCTGGCAGTCGTAGCTTCATCAACTGATCCCGCCCTCCGCGGCGACCGGTGTCACCGTCCGTCGACGACGACACCTCGCGAGGGCGGGATCGGTGTGTTTGGCAGACTTCGGCCGTGACCGCCTCCGGAGATCCCGCCGAACTCACCCATGTGCACAGCGGCAAGGTCCGAGACTTGTACCGGACCGGCGACGGCCTGCTGATCATGGTGGCCAGCGATCGCATTTCGGCTTTCGACTTCATCCTGTCGCCGGGCATCCCGGACAAGGGCCGAATCCTGACAGCGATGACCGTGTGGTGGTTCGAGCAGCTTGCGACGCTGGTGCCCAATCACCTGATCAGCGTCACCAGTCCCGCGATCCCAGACCGGTGGCGGGGACGTGCCACCCTCTGTACCCCCCTGACGATGCTCCCGGTGGAGGCGGTCGCCCGCGGGTACCTGGCTGGGTCGGGCCTGATCGAATACAGCGAGACCGGCGCGGTGTGCGGCGTCGCACTCCCGGACGGCCTGACCGACGGTGACCAATTGCCCGAGCCGATCTTCACACCGGCCACCAAGGCCGACCTAGGCGAGCACGACCAGAACGTCTCGTACTCGGCAGTCGAAGCGACTCTCGGGCCGCAGACCGCGGCGCAAGTGCGCGACCTCACGATGGAGCTCTACGCGGCCGCGCGCGGCATCGCGGCCGCGCGCGGCATCATCCTCGCCGACACCAAGTTCGAGTTCGGCCGTGACCGTGACGGTGGGCTCGTGCTCGGTGACGAGGTGCTGACGCCGGACTCGTCGCGGTTCTGGCCCGCCGACCTCTGGCAACCGGGGCGAGCCCAGCCCAGCTACGACAAGCAGTTTGTGCGGGATTGGCTGCTCTCAGACGCCGCCCGATGGGACCGGACCGGCGACCGGCCGCCGCCGGCACTCCCCGATGAGGTCGTCGGCGCAACCCGGGCGCGCTACATCCAGGCGTACGAGTTGCTGACCGGCCGCAGGTTCGCGGACTGGCCCGGCGAGGACGCCGGCGCCCACTAGTCTGAGCTGGCCCCCGCCGTCGAGAACTCAGGAGTTGCTGTGGCCCGCGTGGTCGTCGACGTCGTGCTCAAGCCCGAGATCCTCGACCCTCAGGGTCAAGCGATTGTCGGAGCGCTCGGGCGCTTGGGCGTGCGCGGTGTCTCCGCGGTACGCCAAGGCAAGCACTTCGAGCTCGAGGTCGACGACAGCGTGGATGACGTGGCGGTCGCCAAGCTCGCGGACACGTTGCTGGCCAACTCGGTGATCGAGAACTTCACGATCCGACGCGACTGAGCCGAAAGGTAGCCTGAGCACGTGCCTTTACGCGTCGGAGTCGTTACGTTTCCGGGGAGTCTCGACGATCGTGACGCAGCCCGTGCGGTGCGCCTCGCCGGTGCCGAGTCGGTCTCTCTGTGGCATGGCGACCCTTCCTTGCACGATGTCGATGCGGTCGTGCTGCCCGGCGGATTCTCTTACGGGGACTACCTTCGCTGCGGGGCGATAGCGCGCTTCGCCCGCGTCATGGAATCGGTCATCATGGCCGCCGGGGCCGGCATGCCGGTACTCGGGATCTGCAATGGATTCCAGGTCCTGTGCGAGTCCCACCTGCTGCCCGGCGCGCTGATCCGCAATGATCACCGCAAGTTCGTCTGCCGCGAACAGCCCCTGCGGATCGAGAACAACCGCACTCGCTGGACGTCGCGATACGAGCAGGGGCAGCGGATCGTCATCCCGCTGAAGAACGGCGAGGGCGGCTACGTCGCCGACGAGCGCACGCTGGACCTGCTGGAGGCCGAGGACCGCGTCGTGGCGCGCTATCTGGACGGCAATCCGAACGGCAGTTACCGCGACATCGCGGGCATCACGAATGCGGCCGGCAATGTCGTCGGGCTGATGCCGCATCCCGAACACGCGGTCGAGGAGCTCACCGGACCTGGCGTCGACGGCATCGGGTTCTTCCTGTCCCTGGCGGGTGTGAACGCGTGAGTGGGCGCGACGGCGTGCCGCGGCCACCGGTCGACTCTGTGGACGTGGCTGCCGCAACCCCGGACAAGCCGCAGCCCTTCGCCGAGCTCGGCATGAAGGGCGACGAGTACGCCCGGGTGCGAGAGATCCTCGGCCGGCGGCCGACGAGTGCGGAGTTGGCCATCTACTCGGTGATGTGGAGCGAGCACTGCTCGTACAAGTCCTCGCGCATCCACCTCAAGCAGTTCGCAGAGAAGGCGCCACGCACCGACGCGTTGCTCGTCGGTATGGGGGAGAACGCCGGCGTGGTCGACGTCGGCGACGGCTGGGCGGTCACCTTCAAGATCGAGTCACACAACCATCCGTCCTACGTGGAGCCCTACCAAGGCGCTGCGACGGGGGTCGGTGGCATCGTTCGGGACATCCTGACGATGGGGGCCCGCCCGGTCGCGGTGATGGATTCGCTGCGGTTCGGTCGGCTGGGCGCCCCGGACACGGCCAGAGTCCTGCCGGGCGTGGTGGCGGGCATCGGGGGCTATGGGAACTGCCTCGGTCTGCCGAACATCGGCGGCGAGGTGTACTTCGACGAGTCCTACGCCGGGAACCCGCTGGTGAACGCGCTCTGTGTGGGCGTCCTGCGCAAGGACGGGATAAAGCTGGCCAAGGCCGACGGCCCGGGCAATCACGTCGTGCTGTTCGGCGCGCGCACCGGCGGTGACGGTATCGGCGGTGCCTCGGTGCTCGCGAGCGCGACCTTCGAGACCGAGAGCGCAGCCAAGCGGCCCAGCGTGCAGGTCGGTGACCCGTTCGCGGAGAAGGTCCTCATCGAGTGCTGCCTCGAGATCTTCGCCGCGGATCTGGTTGTCGGCATCCAGGACCTCGGCGCGGCGGGACTGTCGTGCGCGACGACGGAGCTCGCCGCTGCCGGCACCGGCGGCATGGACGTAGACCTTGATCTGGCGCCGCTGCGCGATCCGACGCTCACCCCCGAAGAGATTCTCATGAGCGAGTCCCAGGAACGCATGATGGCGGTCGTTACGCCCGCACATCTGCCCGAGTTCATGCGGCTGTGCGAAAAGTGGGACGTCGATGCGACGGTGATCGGGACGGTCACCGCGATCACGGCGGCGCAGGAGGCGGCGGGCGGACGGCTCCGGATGAGGTGGCACGGCGAGACGATCGTCGACATTCCGCCGCGCACCGCGGCGCACGAAGGACCCGTGTACGAGCGCCCGATCGAGTGGCCCCTCGAGCAGGACGCCCTCAACCAGCACGATGGGCGCACACTGCCGCGCCCCCACAACGCGGCGCAGCTGCGCGACACCCTGCTCAGGCTGGTGTCCTCGCCCAATCTCGCCGACCGATCATGGATCACCGATCAGTACGACCGCTTCGTCATGGGCAACACCGTTCTCGCACAGCCCGAGGACGCCGGCATGATCCGCCTCGACGAGTCGACGCTGCGCGGGGTCGCACTGGCGACCGACGGCAATGGCCGGTACACGTGTCTCGACCCCTACATCGGCACGCAATTGGCGCTCGCCGAGGCCTATCGCAACGTCGCGGTCACCGGGGCGCGGCCCCTCGCGGTCACCAACTGCCTGAACTTTGGATCTCCAGAGGATCCGGCGGTGATGTGGCAGTTCAGCGAGTCCGTGCGCGGACTGGCGGACGGCTGTCAGCTGATGGGCATCCCAGTGACCGGCGGCAATGTGAGCTTCTACAACCAGACCGGGACCACCGCGATCCTGCCGACTCCCGTCATCGGCGTGCTGGGGGTGATTGCGGACGTTACCCAGCGCGTGCGTAAGAACTTTCGCACGGACGGTGCGGCAATCTACCTGCTTGGTGAGACGAGTGACGAGTTTGGTGGGTCGGAGTGGGCTCATGTCGTGCACGACTATCTCGGTGGGCGGCCCCCGCGCGTCGATCTCGTGCGCGAGGTGCTGCTGGCGGACATCCTGCTCGACGCAGCGCGCGACGGCCTGCTCGATTCCGCGCACGACCTGGCCGAGGGCGGCTTGGCGCAGGCGCTGGTTGAGGCCTGCCTCGGGGGCGGTGCCGGGGCACGGGTCACCCTCCCCGTTGACCTGGATCCGTTCGTCGCCTTGTTCTCCGAGTCGACCGGTCGGGTGTTGGTGAGCGTGCTGCGATCGGCTGAGGGCCGGCTCGCGCAATTGTGCGCCGACCGTGGTCTGCCCGCGACCCGAATCGGGGTGATCGAC
>JALYIS010000208.1 GCA_030775705.1 Actinomycetota bacterium | reverse complement strand
GTGCCGGCGGCTGGCGGCTGGGGCTGGGGCCCACCCCCGAGCTGATGGCTCGCGTCGCCGCGCTGCGGCCGATTCGTGACGTCGCGAAGGTCGACCTTGACAGTGAGTCGCGCCCTGACAAGGCCTTCAGCCTGCCGCGCGTGCTGCGAGATTTCCGCACGCCACTGCTCGTCGGACTCCTGCTCGTCGTCCTCGACGCGCTCGCCTCACTGGCTGGCCCCGTCCTCGTCAAGACCGGGATCGACCAAGGGGTGGCCGCCGGCTCGACCTCGGTTCTGTTCGCCGCCTCGGCAATCTTCCTTGTCGTCGTGCTCGCCGATCTCGTCGACCAGATGGGCGAAACGCTGGTGACCGGACGCGTGGCCCAGCGGGTAATGCTGTCGCTGCGCGTGCGGATCTGGGCGCAGTTGCAGCGCTTGTCGCTCGACTACTACGAGCGCGAGATGGCGGGCCGCATCATGACCCGCATGACGACCGACGTCGACCAGTTCGAGTCGCTGATCGAGAATGGGTTGCTGTCGGCATTGGTGTCGTTCGTGACCTTCGTCGGGGTGGGCGTCGCACTACTGGCGATCGACGTTCGGTTGGGGTTCGCCACCTTGACCGTTGTGGTGCCATTGACGATCGCGACGGTCGCGTTCCGCCGCCGCGCCGCTCGCCTTTACGACGTGTCCCGTGAGCGGGTGGCCATTGTCAACGCCGACTTCCAGGAGAGTCTGTCCGGAATCCGTGAGTCACAGGCTTTCGTGCACGAGATGGCAAGCGTCAGGCGCTTCCACGGACTCGGTGATGATTACCTGAGCTCGCGGGTCGCGGCACAGCGTCTGGTCGCGACGTACTTCCCGTTTGTTCAGTTCCTGTCCGCCGGCGCCGACGCGATCGTGCTGGGGGTGGGGGCGGCGCTGATCCATTCCGGTCACCTCACCACCGGCGCGCTCATCGCCTTCCTCCTATACGTCGACATGTTCTTCTCCCCTATCCAGCAACTCTCCCAGGTCTTCGACTCGTGGCAACAGACCAGAGTCTCGGTGTCGCGAATCGCCGATCTGATGCATCTGGAAAGCCTCACTCCGCAACAACCAGATGCCGTCGATGCCGGACGCCTCACCGGCGCGCTGTTCTTGGATAACGTGCGCTTCTCCTACCCTGCGGCCACGGCCGTCGCGCCGCGAGCCGAGGTTCGGGGGCCGGCGGATGACAGCATCCTCCAGTCACCCGACGCGGCGCTGGCCCCGCCGCCGGAGGCTTTGCGCGGCATCGACCTGCGCATCCACGCGGGGGAGACCATCGCGCTTGTGGGGCAGACCGGAGCCGGCAAGTCGACCGTGATGAAGTTGATTGCCCGCTTCTATGACCCGGACTCGGGGTGCGTAAGGGTCGACGGGCGCGATCTGCGCGACCTCGATCTGGACTCCTACCGGCGCCAGCTCGGGTATGTCCCGCAGGAGGCGTTCCTGTTCACCGGCACCGTCCGTGACAACATCGCCTACGGCCGTCCGCAGGCTTCCGACGCACAGGTCGAGGCCGCGGCGCGAGCGGTCGGTGCCCACGACTTCATCGCCCGGCTGGCCGGTGGCTACTGGCAGGAGATCGCCGAGCGGGGCCGGTCCCTGTCAGCGGGCGAGCGTCAGCTCATCGCGCTCGCGCGTGCCGAACTGGTGGATCCAATGATCTTGCTACTGGATGAGGCAACGTCGAACCTGGACCTGGCGACCGAGGCGCGGGTCGCGGCGGCTATGCGGCAGGTGTCGCGAGGCCGGACCACGATCGTCATCGCGCACCGGCTACAGACGGCGGCCGCGGCGGACCGGATCGTCGTCCTGGACCGTGGTGGCGTCGCCGAGGTCGGTACCCATCGCGAGCTATTGGCCGCCGGGGGGAGCTACGCCGCGACCTGGAACGCCTTTGAGCTCGCCGGCACGGGTTGACCCCGAGCGGCTGCATCGGGACACGATGTAGTTGAACTGATCGGTGCGCCGGGCCTGGACCTGTGCCGGGGTCGGTTGGGAGTTGGCAACGGCGCGACCAGGCTCCAGACCCAATGACCGCAGGTACCACCGGGCCGCGTGCTGGAGGTCCGTCGGGGTCAGGAGAGGGATGAGCATCGTTGCCTCCACGGGTTCGGGAGTACGGAGCTGACAAACCTGGCGGCTGCTAGGAAGTAGCCCACACCCGCCGCCCGGGCCCGTCAAGGGCGCTTGGTCGGCCCGGGCGTGTCGCGCCAGCGGCCCGACCCCGCCGGGTCGGCGCGGCCGTCAGG
>JALYIS010000207.1 GCA_030775705.1 Actinomycetota bacterium | reverse complement strand
ACGCAGCTCGCGATGGGCGGCGCATCGCGAGCGTCGGCGGGGCGAGCTGATCGACGCGGCGATGGTTGCGATCGGCCGGCACGGCGCGACCGTGGGAATGGACCAGATCGCCGCTGCCGCCTCCACGAGCAAACCGGTGATCTACCGATACTTCTCGGACAAGTTCGACCTGTACCGCGCCGTCACCCAACGAGTGGTCGCCACCGTCCTGGCGACGCTCGCCGATGCCACCGCCGCCAACCCAGCCCCCCGCGAACTCATGCACGCGGGGGTGGACGCTTATCTGGGGCTGCTCGAGGCCAATCCGCAGCTGTACCGCTTCGTCGCGCGCCACCCGCTCGTGGAGCCCAGTGGCGGTGACCAGGCTCCCACCGACTTCGGGACCGTCGTCGCGGACCTCATCAGCCGCCAGTTGGCGACGACGTTGACCGCGATCGACCTGGACCCCGCCCTCGCCCATCCTTGGGGTGAGGCCATCGGCGGGTTCATCAGCGCGGCCAGTCTCTGGTGGCTCGACCATCGCGATGCCATGACGCGATCGGAGCTCGCCGAGTACCTCACCGCGTTGTTATGGGGCGGAGCGGCCGGGGTCTATCAATTCGTCGGGCAGAAGGTGGACGCTAGGCCGGTCACAGGTGTGTTCGGAGAAGGTCAGCGAAGCAAAGGACTGATAGATGACCGCATCGACCGGTGAATTGCTGACGTCCGCCGACAACCTGCGCGCGCTGCTCGACGGACGTTGGGCCGAGGTCCGCAGGCGGGCACGCGAACTCGCGGCTGACCCCCGATTCGCCGTCAACGTCGGCGAGGACACCGAGACCCAGCGGGCGCACGTCCTGCAACGAATGGCCGCGCTGACGGACGCGGGCTATTCCGCCCTCGGGTTCCCCTCCCGCTACGGCGGCCGTGACGACATCGGCGGCGCGGTCACCGGATTCGAGATGCTGGCCACCGGTGACTTGTCGTTGCTGGTGAAGGCCGGGGTTCAGTGGGGCTTGTTCGGTGGCGCCGTACTGCATCTGGGCACCGAGCGGCATCACGCCGACTACTTGGCACGCATCATCTCCCTCGACCTGTTCGGCTGCTTCGCGATGACCGAGACGGGGCACGGGTCAGACGTCGCGTCGCTGCGCACGACGGCGACCTACGACCCCGAGCGTGAGGAATTCGAGATCCACACACCGTTCGAGGCCGCGCGCAAGGAATACATCGGCAACGCAGCCAGAGATGGCCAGATCGCGGCCGTCTTCGCCCAGCTGATCACCGGCGGCGAGAACCAGGGAGTGCATGCGTTCCTCGTCCCCATCCGTGAGAAGGATGCGACGCCGGCAGCGGGCGTGACGATCGAGGACTGCGGACTCAAGGCGGGACTCAATGGTGTCGACAACGGGCGCCTCTACTTCGACCACGTCCGCGTTCCTCGCACGAACCTGCTCGATCGCTATGGTCAGGTCGCACCGGACGGCACCTATTCCACTCCGATCGAGAACAAGACCGCGCGCTTCTTCACCATGCTCGGCACGTTGGTGCAGGGGCGGATCAGTGTCGCCGGCGGAGCCGGCAGCGCCACGAAGGTCGCCCTTGCCATCGCCCTGCGTTACGCCGAGGTGCGCCGACAGTTCGCAGGCCCCGCGTCAGCGGAGGAGATCGTGCTGCTCGACTACCTGGCCCATCAGCGCAAGCTGCTACCCGCGCTCGCCAAGACCTACGCCCTTCATTTCGCGCAGGGCGAACTGGTAGCCGGTCTCCATGACACGACGCCCGCCCTGGACGCGCCGGGTGAGGAAGGTGGCCTGCCCGCCGAGGATCCCCTGCGGCGGGAGTTGGAGGCCCGCGCCGCCGGGATCAAGGCGGTCGCGACCTGGCACGCCACCAACACCATCCAGACCTGCCGGGAGGCTTGCGGCGGCGCCGGGTACCTGGCGGAGAATCGGTTGCCCGGGCTGAAGGCAGACACTGATGTCTTCACCACCTTCGAGGGGGACAACACAGTCCTGCTACAGCTGGTGGCCAAAGAACTGCTGACCGGCTATCGCGACCACTTCGGCGAACTCGACCTGCTCGGCACCGCGCGCTTAGTCACCGATCAGGCGATGGAAGCCGTTGTCGAGCGAGTGGGTGCGCGGCGGATTCTGCAACGACTCATCGACGCGACCCCCGGCCGCGATGAGGAAGCCGGACTCCTGGACCGCACCTGGCATGAAGAGATGTTCGAGTGGCGTCAGAAGCACCTACTGGAGACCGTCGCTCGGCGCCTGCGCAGGGCCGCCTCGGCCGATGATCCGTTCGAGGTCTTCAACGCCGCGCAGGACCACATGCTCCTGGCGGCCCGAGCGCACATCGACGTCGTCCTGCTACACGGGTTCACCACGGCGATCGAGGCGCTACCCCCTGGCGAGGAGCGCGAGCTGCTCGAGCGCGTCTGCGACCTGTTCGTCCTGTCGACGATCGAGTCCGATCGCGGGTGGTTCCAAGAACACGGCCGGCTGACGGGTCAGCGCTCCAAGGCCATCATCGCCGAGGTGAACGCGTTGTGCGCCACGTTGAGGCCGCATGCCCTCACGTTGATCGAGGCATTCGGCTTGCCCGAGCAGGCGATCTCGGCACCGATTGCGCAGGGTGCCGAGGAGAAGCGCCAGAACGAGATGCGCGCCTGAACCGTTCATCACGGATCCACCTACCCGTAACCTGATTAGGACCTCGATGTCGGCGTGATGTATCGTGCTGATACATCACGCCGAGATAGGGGTTAGCCCGAATGCTGGAGATCGCCGTACTTGGGCTGCTCAACGAGAGCCCGATGCACGGGTATGAGATCCGCAAGAGGTTGGCCACGCTGCTCGGCACATTTCGGGCATTCTCCTACGGTTCGCTGTACCCGTCGTTGCGGCGTCTTTCCGAAGCCGGGTGGATCTCGGAGGAGGAACCCCTCGAGGCTCCGGTAGGTACCGCCGCCCGATCTCGGCGCGGTAAGCGGGTCTACCGGCTCACTGCCGAGGGCAAGGAGCATCTGGCTGCGCTGCTGGCAGACGTCGGTCCGGACGCATTTGACGAAGAGGGATTCGGCGCGCGCTTGGCGTTCTTCGGCCAAACACGATCCGAGATCCGGCTTCAGATCCTTGAGGGCCGCCGCCGACGCGTGGAGGAGCAACGAGACGGCATGAAGAGCACCTTGGCCAGAACTGGTGAGCGGTTCGACCGCTACACCCGCGAACTCCACGAGCACGGCCTGGAGTCAGTTGACCGCGAGGTCCGCTGGCTTACGGAATTGATCGAATCCGAACGTTCGGACGCTAAGAAGGCGACCGGGCGATGAGCAGTACCGACAATCAAGGAGGACCCCTGATGGGTTCGCAGTCAGCGGCCGGCAAGATCCGCGTCGCCATCGTCGGCGTCGGCAACTGCGCCGCGTCGCTCGTCCAGGGCGTCCACTTCTATCGCGACGCCGATCCGGCACACAAGGTCCCCGGCCTGATGCACGTGAACTTCGGCCCCTACCACGTCAGCGACATCGAGTTCGTGGCCGCGTTCGACGTCGACGCCAAGAAGGTCGGCCTCGACCTCTCGCAGGCGATTCTCGCCAGCGAGAACAACACGATCAAGATCTGCGACGTCCCGCAGTTGGACGTGCCGGTCCAGCGTGGCCACACCCTGGACGGCCTCGGCAAGTACTACCGCGAAACGATCGAAGAGTCTCTGGACGAGCCCGTCGACATCGTCAAGGTGCTGCGAGACGAGCGCGTCGACGTCCTCATCTGCTACCTGCCGGTGGGGTCCGAGGCCGCCGCCAAGTTCTACGCCCAGTGCGCCATCGACGCCAAGGTCGCGTTCGTGAACGCGCTTCCGGTATTCATCGCGAGCACGCCCGAGTGGGCCGCGAAGTTCGAGGCAGCCGGCGTGCCGATCGTCGGCGACGACATCAAGTCGCAGGTGGGCGCCACCATCACGCACCGGGTCCTGATGAAGCTCTTCGAAGACCGCGGGGTAGAGGTGCAGCGCACCTACCAGCTCAATGTCGGCGGCAACATGGACTTCAAGAACATGCTCGAACGTGATCGGCTGGAGTCCAAGAAGATCAGCAAGACCCAGTCGGTCACCTCGCAGGTCCCCGATCGCGACCTCGGCGAGCGCAACGTGCATATCGGCCCGTCGGACTACGTGGCGTGGCTCGATGACCGCAAGTGGGCCTTCGTGCGTTTGGAGGGCAAGACGTTCGGCGACGTGCCACTCAACCTGGAGTACAAGCTCGAGGTATGGGATTCCCCGAACTCGGCCGGCATCATCATCGACGCCCTGCGGGCGGCGAAGATCGCGCTGGACCGGGGTATCGGCGGTCCGATCCTGTCGGCGTCCTCGTACTTCATGAAGTCGCCGCCGGTGCAGTACTTCGACGATGACGCTCGCCAGGCCGTGCAGGACTTCATCGACGGCACAGTGGAGCGCTGACCAGGATTCCTCTCGGCACGCTCAGTTGAGGGCAACGTCCGGCGGGAACGTGGACACCAGATTCAGCGGCGAACGTTGGCGCCGGAGCACCGCGGCCCACATCCCTGCCGGTTCGGCGCTGAACAGGTCGTCGGCGTTGCCGGGGACAACCCACCAGGCCCCCTCGGCCATCTCGTCTGCCAGCTGTCCGGGGGACCACCCCGAGTGCCCGGCGAACACCCGCAGCCTGCGGGCCATGCTGGTCGCCACGGCCAGGTCGCCGTCGAGGTCCACCGTGCCGATGCCGTCGACCAGGCGCCGCGCCCCCGGTCCGTCAGAGTCGAGCTGAGCCAGGCACAGCGCCCCGTCGGGCTGCACAGGACCGCCGGCAAACACCACCGGCGGCCCGATCACCGCCTCGTGCCACTGCGGCAACACCTGTCCGACGGGGGTCCTGCTTGGCCGGTTGAGAATGACTCCGACGGTCCCGTCGTCGTCGTGTTCGAGGAGGTAGACCACCGAACGGGCGAAGTTCGGGTCACCCAGGGCGGGCGTCGAAACCAGCAGGCGGCCACCTGCAGGTTCGTGCTCTCCGAGGCTGCGCCACGACGACATCGATCCATCTTGCCTGTCGCCGCCAGCCGCGCACTAGCGTGGGCAGCGTGGCGCGCCGAGGACACCTGCGGGCGGCACTCGAGCAAGCCGGGTTTCGTCGGCTATACGCGGTTCGCGTGCTCGGCCAGTTCGGTGACGGCCTCTTCCAGGCGAGCCTCGCCGCCGCCGTGCTGTTCAACCCCGAGCACCAGGCCCGTGCCGCGGAGGTAGCGGCCGGCTTCGCCGTCGTGCTCGTACCGTATTCGGTCGTCGGACCCTTCGCGGGAGTGCTGCTCGATCGCTGGCGCAGGCGACGGATCCTGATCGTGGTCAACCTGGTCCGCTGCGGCTGGGTCGGCGGCGTTGCCGCGGAGATCGCGGGCGGCCTGCACGGCGAGCCGTTCTATGTGAGCGCTCTGGTCGTCATCTCCCTGAACCGGTTGGTCCTGGCCGCGCTCAGTGCGTCATTGCCGCACGTCGTACCCGCCGACGAGCTGGTGACCGCCAATGCGTTTTCGACGACGAGCGGAACCATCGCGACGACGGTCGGCGGCGCGGCCGCCATCGGCATCCGCGCCCTGGCCGGTGGGTCTGACCGGGCGTATGCGGCTATCGCCCTGGCCGCCGTGCTGCCTTACCTCGCTGCGGCCGCCGCTTCGCGGGCATTCGGCC
>JALYIS010000206.1 GCA_030775705.1 Actinomycetota bacterium | reverse complement strand
GCACCATCGACACCGCCCGATCGGTGTGGAAGGACACCCGCGACACCCGCCGCGCCGAACAGCACCGCGCGGACACCATCGAAGCCAGCGCGGCCTACAACGCCAAAGTCACCGCCGACGCCCTCGCACGCCTGAAGTACGCTAGCGACCACATCGATCCCAGCCGCCGATCCGGGCCCGGACCGGGCGTCCGCCGCTAACGCAACGCTCCTGGCGACTCGTTCGCCCGGGCCGTCCAGTCGGGGACAGCCGGTGAGATCACAAACCAGTAACGGTCTGACAGGATTTGACACTATTGGCACAAAAAAGTGCCCTGTCCCTATGAACGGCCCGCACAGCAGGCAACCACCGGACAGGAGACCACCAATGTATGACAACCACGAGCACGACCACGACCACGACCACGAACTGCTCACCATCAGCGAAGCCGCCGACGTCCTCCGCGCCCCCCTCGCCACGCTTCGCTACTGGCGACACCTCGGCACCGGACCCCGCAGCTTCCGCCTCGGCCGACGCGTCGTCTACCGCCGAACCGACCTAGAAACATGGATTGACGCTCAGCAGAAGTCCACTGGCACGACCGGGCGCTGATCCAAGGAGCTACGAGCCCGAGTGCCCGAGTGCGACGGTTGCTGGCTCTGTCAAGACGATCTGCCCGTACCATCTGGCGTATGGCATTGGATCGGATCGCGGTCGACCCGCAGCGGATGGCGGGGCTGCCTTGTATCCGGGGTACCCGCGTCACCGTCAGCATGGTCCTCGGCCAACTCGCTGGTGGCAGCACGATCGAGCAGCTGATTTCTGACTATCCGTATCTCGAGCGTGACGATGTCTTGGCCGCCCTGGAGTGGGCCGCGGCCGTTGTGAACGAGCGCGAGGTACCGGTCGCTCGACCCGCATGAGGTTCCTGCTCGACGCGAATCTTTCCCCTGCGCTGGTGATCCGACTCAGCGATGCCGGGTACCAATCCAGACATGTCGCCGACCTTGGACTTATCGCCGCGGACGATGCAGCGATCTTCGACCGAGCTGCCGCCGAAGGGGACGTCGTCATCACGGCCGACAGCGACTTCTCGATGCTCCTCGCCGCACGCCGCGCAGCCAAGCCATCAGTGATCTTGCTCCGACAGGTCGCTGAACTACCCAGCCAAGCTCACGGCGACCTGCTTTTGGCGAACCTGCCGACAGTGCTCGACGACCTCGAGCTCGGCGCGGTGGTTTCACTCAGTCCCACACGGCTCGCGATCCGCCGCCTACCTATCTCCTAGAAGCAGCCTCTCGACACCACCGCTGCAATCCCCCCGAGGTGAAGTTGATCTCCCTCGGGCAACGCTCGGGCAACACCAGCTTCCAAACCAGCCGTTCTCAGCCAACGAACCAAACGCATGTAGTCCAGCAAATACGGGACATCCAACGTTTTCCAACTACCGCAAATAGTGCTTTGAACGCCCTCTCAAGGCGGTAGCACGGGTTCGAATCCCGTTGGGGCTACAAGGCGAGATGACCGAATTTGCTGGGCAGTGGGCACCTGACGACGGTCTTCGGGCCTGATCGACTTAGGGCCGCGCAACACGCGCACAACTAACGGTCTGGTTATCAAAGCTAGACGAGCCAGAGCATTGACCGAGGTGCCGTTCAAGGTCGGCTGGCGATGCTGGACGCGCTCCTGGTGTACAGGCCGCGTTATCCCGACGACCCGCAGAGCGCTGGACGGGCACGGTGGGGACAGTGAACGACCCAATCGACCCGTCGGCTCATAGACGATGAACGCGCTGGCGACCTTGCCTATGGGGGGTCCCGAAATCGTGTCGGGTGCGGGCACGCGTGGTCGCAGCGCTGGGTGGGTTAGCCGCCCGCTGGTTCGTGGGTGGCGTTGTTTTGGACGGCGATGGCGTAGCGCTCGTCGATCCGGCGGATCTTGTAGTAGGCGACGGCGCCGATCCAGACGGCCAGGAAGATGCCGACGATGATGCGTCCGGCGGTGTTGATGTCGATACTGGAGATGAAGTCCCAGGGCTGCCCGGTGAGGTTGAGTTTGCTCGAGAGCAGGCTGGTGACTTCGATGGTGCCGATGACGAAGGCGACGAAGATGGACAGGCCAGTGGTGGTGATGTTGTAGTAGATCTTGCGGATGGGGGTGACGAAGGCCCAGCCGTAGGCTTTGCTCATGAACACGCCGTCGAAGGTGTCCATCAGCGACATGCCAGCGGCGAACAGCAGCGGCAGCGAGATGATCGCAAGTGGTGGCAGGGATGTCCCGCCGCTGGTTCCGGCTACTGCGGCAGTAGCGGATAGGCCCAGAAATCCTACTTCGGTCGCGGTGTCAAAGCCGAGCCCAAATAGGACTCCTACCGGGTACATCTGCCAGGAGTGGTTGATGAATTTGTTGTAGCGGCCTTTGAAGATGCGGTTCATGAAGCCTCGGTTGGCCAGCAGGACGTCGAGCTCTTCGGGCTTGTACTGGCCCTTCTTGGCTTGGCGCCACATCTTCACGATGCCTACGAGGACCACTAGGTTCAGCGCGGCGATCAGGTAGAGGAAGGTCGCCGAGACGAGCGTGCCGATGATGCCGCCGGTGTTGGAGAAACTCTGCTGGAAGTTGCTGGCGGCCTTGGCTGCGAACGCGATTCCGACCGACAGGGCGAGCACGATGGTCGAGTGCCCGAGGGAGAAGAAGAACCCAACCCCTAGCGGGCGTTTACCCTTCTGCAACAGGTAACGGGTGGTGTCATCTATGGCGGAGATGTGGTCGGCGTCGAAGGCGTGCCGCAGCCCGAAGCCGTAGGCCAGTGCCGCGGCACCGGCGAAGACGAGGTTGCCTTTGCCGTCACCGATCTGGTGGTATTTGGGTTGAGAGTTGTAGAAATAGAACAACCCGAAACCCGCAACGTGCAGCAGCGCGACAAACCCGAACAATCCAATCAGCCGGGGCACCTCGTCTCGGGTGAACCGAATGCGTTGCTTGTCTGTGACACCGGTGGCCTCCGGTGCGAGCGCTGCGCTGGTCTCCGGTGTCATCTCCACGTCCCTGCCTCAGATCAAGCGGCCGACCTCACAAAGCTCAGCTGGACGTTACGACCCAGGCACCCATTATTGCAACATATTCGCAATAGTCAGTACCAAGACCTGCTGCCCTCGGCGTCGCCACTCGGATGCAGACCTCGCTCGCTTGACCAAGCGGGTCAGAGCGACATCCGGACATTCCGCCGACGCTGTGCGGTGTCGCGGATGAGCGAGGGGCAGTCGGGCAGGATCAACCGTGACCCAGCAGTAACGTCACCTCGAAGCGGCGGGCGAATGTGGTTGGCGACTGCCACACTGATCAGATGTCGATCAAGCCCAGGGTTGCGGCGCTCATTGTCTGTACGTCCCTGGGCGGTTGCGCCACAACCGTCGCGGGCCGCCCGTCAGCTGCGTCAGACAGCGGGCCACCGAACGTGTCATCATCCGCGGGGGCTGCATCGGGTCCAGGACAATCGCAGCTTCGCCAGCTGCTCGCGGACGCGGCGACGTCGGGGTGGACCGACGCCGCCGACGACCCTTCGGGCGTGGGATTCCAACTTCCCAGATAGCCCGTTCCCCGGCCTTCGACCAACGCGGGCTTCAACGAGAGGCTCTACACCGCGGCAGTCCACGGCGACGACGCTGGGGTTTCAGCCGCCATCGTCGATCTCGGATCTGCCACGCGAGGCACCACCATGCTCGCGTCATACGCCGACGAGATAGCAGCGCAGTTCCAGGCGGCCGGCGCGCCGAAGGACTTCGCGATCACCGAAAAGAAGGCCTGCGCCTACAAGGAGCACACACGCCAGGACTTGCGGATCGGCTTCACACCGCTCGGCGACCCCACTGTCTCCACGCTATGGCTGGTACGTCTCGTGCTCGACGGTCCCGACGTGGTGCTGCTTCAGACGATCGTGAACGTCCCCAAGGCCGAACAAGTTCCAGACCTAGCTTTCGTCCGTACGATCCAGCATCGCCTGGTTGACTCCGTTACCCTTCCCTAGCTTCGGCACGATCGGTTGGCGAGGGAGAGGCCGCTAAGGCATCCGCTCTGCCGCGAGGAGTGCGCGACCCTTCCGATGTGCCGATTTCGTTGGGCGAACATTGAGCCGCCAGAACGCATTGCGGCATCATCCGGCCTCTGCCACGCAGTGGCTCCAGCGGATCCGACGAGCGTGCACGTGCTGGCGCCTGGGCTATCTGATGAGATGGACACGAATTGGCAGGTCGAGGTCAGCCCATGCGTGGTCGGCAGTCAAGACGTCGGGTGGCTCGCTGCGCACTGTCAGGGCCAGGCAGCAGCGATCGCCCAGCGAGAGCGTGCGTCCGCCGACGAGCGAACGCATGGCGCCTGCGAGTTCGGCGTCCTGTTCGAGCACCGGCTCGATCCTGACCCCTGAGGCTGCGAGCAACTCGCGCACCCGGCCTACGTCGATGTCGGCATCCACGAGTTTGCCGATTACCTCGGCAAGATTCGCTGCGCCCATCACGCTGGAGTCCAGATGGGCTGCGACAAGGTCTGCGCCCCGTTCGTTCTGCATCAGCGCCAGGATCGCGGATGCATCCAAGACGGTCATTCCTCAGCAGCAGCGACGCGACGCTCGGCCAGCAACTCATCGACGAGCGACAGGCTTTTAGGCACCGTCGCCGCGAGCTGGCGCAACTCGGCGACGGCGTCCTGTTGACGTTCGAGCACGAGTCGGCCCGCGGCTAGGTGCAGGTGCAGCCGATCACCCGGAGCTAAGCCAAGCGCTGCCCGAATCTCAGCCGGAATCACCAAGCGGCCCTGCTGGCCAAGCACCAACGTGGCATCCATTGATTCATCATGCCATGACCACTGACAATGTGCCACAGTCTTGGTCGGGCGCCAACGAGGATGTTTTACGACGCCGAATCGGGGCGGAGATTGACGCGGGTCTGGTCAGCGGTGGTTTGCCGATGGCGGTGAACGTCTCTCCCCGTATGTTGCGGTCCTCTCGCGGCCGCAGGCGGGCGGGTCAGCGCCATTCGGCGGCGATCTGCAACACCGCTGAGGCGACCTCATACGGGTCAATCAGCATGTGCAGGTGCCCGCCGGGCAGGTGCATCGTCGGCCAGCCGTTCGCACCGGCCCGGTCCGTCCCCTTGTCATAGGGCTCCCCGAACCACAGATAGCCGCAAGGCCGCGCGGCCCAGCCATGCGGGGCAGGCGGCAGATGGTCGTAGTAGGCAAGTGGCATGCGCGGCTGTTCGGCTTCCACCGCCGCCCGCACAGCCGCATCCGGGAACAGCCCGGCTACATCGGCGTCATCCCACCACGACGTCCACGGCGGCAGCACCCCCTCCTCGCAAGCGAGTTCGCGCAGGAATTCGGGCGTGCTATGACGACCGGCACCAGGTAGCGCCGCATCAACGAACACAACTCCCCGAACCTGGTCGCTCAGCGCATCGATGACGGGCGGTACGTAGAGTCCGGCGTTGCTGTGGGGGACCAGAATGACCGGGTCGTCCGCGGCCGACCGGATGATCGCCTCGACGCCTGCGGGCCAGTAGGGCGGGGCGCTTTGGGCGACGCCCAGCAGGCTGGGCACCGTCGCCCTCCGTCCGCTGCCTTCCAACGCGCGAGCGGTCGGCTGCCACGTCGCCGGTCCAAGAAGAGGACTGGGGATCAATACCAATGACGGCACCACCCAGACAGCATGTCAGTGTCACGGCGTGCAGCTACGCCGAACCGCTCGTGCTGTTGGCTGCGGCATGGACCGCGCGGGGCCAGGTCGCAACAGCAGGTCCTGCGCAATCGTCAGCTGTTGATCCGAAAGACCGGGAAGGCCGCCGCAATCGCGTTGAGTTGTTCGTCTGTCGAGTTCTTGTCGATGCCGTCGAAGAATTGGCCGACCTCCCAGCCCCACTTGCGCAGGTATTCGCGCAAGGCCGGAAGCTTGGCGTCGTCGGTGAGCTCGCTCGCGGTGAACGGGCGCACGCGGCGCCCGACCTGTAGTTCCCCGGCGCCGGCTGCCCGTAGGTTGCGGACCCACTGTGTGGTGCCGCGTGGGGAGACCAGATAGCGCACCCCATCCAGACTGAGCACGTTGACCGGCGTCGTGCGCCACTCGCCGCTGGAGCGCCCGCGCACCCGGAGTACGCGGGAACCGGCCACGCTGATACCGAGCCGGGTTAACCCGGCGACGGTGCGGTTGAAGATGTTGCGGGTAAACCATCCCGGTTCGAGGTACCGAGGCTGCTGCTCGATCATGACGCTCATCCTGCTTTCGTTGGGCAGACGGTAGAGAGCACTGCTCTCTGCTGTGATCGATGATGCCCGCCGATAGCGTCACGTGTCAAGAGCAACGCTCTCGAATGTTGCCATTGCTCACAGAATCCGTCATCATGGCGGGGTGAACCATGCGAGCGCGCCCCGCACCGCCCGGGCCCGGGTCCGCGACGAACTGACGCGCGAGATCAAAGACGTCGCTCGCGCCCAGCTGGCCGAGCAAGGCTCGGCCGCACTGTCGCTGCGCGCAGTCGCCCGTGAACTCGGCATGGTCTCCTCAGCTGTCTACCGGTACTTCCCCAGCCGTGACGAGTTGCTGACGGCGCTGATCGTCGACGCCTATAACGCGGTCGGGGAGGCGGTCGAGCAGGCCGAGGCGTCCGTCCGGCGGGAGGACTTCGCCGGCCGCTGGCTCGCGGCCACCATCGCAATGCGGGACTGGGCCGTGGCGAATCCGCAGGAGTACGCGCTGATCTTCGGTACTCCGGTGCCGGGCTACCGCGCGCCGACCACGACGATCGATCCCGCGGTGCGGATCCCGCTTGTGCTGTTGTCGATCACGGGCGAGGCCGTCGCGGCCGGCAAGCCGACGCCTGGGTCCGGGCGATCGATCCCCCGGGTGGTTCGAGCGGACCTCAAGGCGTTGCGCGATACGGTCGCACCCGGCCTGACCGATGGCTACCTGGCGCGGGCGCTCATGGCCTGGACCCAGCTCGTCGGCAGCATCAGCTTCGAGCTGTTCGGGCACCTGCACAACGGCATCCACGACTACAAGGCCTATTTCGCCTTCCAGATGCGCGGCATCGCCGACGACCTGGGGCTGCTCTGAACACCTGGCGATCGTTGTTCTGAAGCAGTGGGATGCGCCGTTTCATGTAGGCACTCGGCGGCCCACTCGCCCTGGTAGGCACCGATACTTCGTAGGGCAGCCGCGACTAACCTCCCGATGTCTCTGACGCTCGTGCGCAGGCGGGCAGCAACCTGCGCCTGCGTCAAGCGCTCGGGGCCGTAGATGAGCCTAATCGCGGCGGCTTGTCTGCCGGGCAGGGCGTCCACGGTGCGGGCGGTCTGCACGGCCCACGCCTGTCTGGTTCCTAGCGACTTGCTCGTCGGCGCATCACCTGCGGGCTGCGACCGGTCTGTTTCCGGCATATCTGTCCTCACGGCTGCGACCTCCCTTCAGAGACTGCCCGAATTGCCTGTCGGCTAACCAGTTCGGGCCGAGTTGTGACCCGGCTGTCGATCAGGCTCCGGCGCACCCCGGCGGCTGAAGAATTGGTTGCGGCAGCGCGTGAGGCATTGGCTTGGGGCTGTGAGTGGACTTTGTGCACAACATGGAGTGCAACCAATGATCATCGGCTCCGGACGGCCATTGCACCCCCGGTCGCGTCACACTGGATCCGCGAGGTCGGCGGGGTTATGCCCGACCGCGACCCACAACCCCGTATTCGGGCCACCACCCTCGGTGCGGGGTTGTGGCGCGCTACGACGAGGTGTGAGTCAGTGCCCACCCACGTTCGAACCCTTCCCATCGCGGTCGGCTGATGGCCGTGCGCATGGGGGCGACTAATCTCCACATATGCAGAACCGACAGTCACACGTACGCGCCCGTCTGGATGCCGCCGGCAAGCCGCTGGTGCGGTGGGCCCTGGGGCATCTGCTCCCGCACACCGTGATGCGTACGGCGGCGCGCCGCGGCGACCTGCAGGGCCGCCTGATTCAGGCAAGTCGGGGCGGAGACCCGTTCCCGGTATTCGAGGAGGTCCGCGCCAAGGGACCGCTCTATCGAGGGCGATTTGCCTACGTGACGCCGTCACTTGCCGTCGTGCGCGAGGTTCTGTCCAGCAACGATTTTCGTACCGGGTTCGATCCGGGCCCAGCCGACGGCGTTGTGGGTCGGGCGTATCTATGGGCCTCCAACACCGGCCGCCTCGGGCCTCTAGAGCCGCCCTCGCTACTGGTAACCGAGCCACCGGATCACACCCGCTACCGCAAGTTGATCACCCGCGTGTTCAGCGTCCGGGCGGTCGAGCGGCTGCGGCTACGCACGGAGCAGATTGCCTCGGAGCTGCTCGATTCGCTCGAGGGTGCCGAGGTCGTCGATCTCGTCGAGGCCTACTGCACGCTGCTTCCGGTCACCGTGATCTCCGAGATTCTCGGCGTCCCGCGTAGGGAACGTGCGCGGATACTCGCGTTCGGCGAAGCGGCCGCGCCGAGCCTGGACCTCGGCCTGTCGTGGCGGCGATTTCGGACTGTCGAAGCGGCTCTCGCAGAATTTGATACCTGGCTCGGCAGTCACATCGAGACCCTGCGCTCGGCGCCGGGCGACGATCTGCTCAGCCAGCTCGTCGCCGCACGGGAGGAGGGGGTCGGTCTCGATGAACGCGAGCTCAAGGCCACCGCCGGACTCGTGCTGGCCGCAGGGTTCGAGACAACGGTGAACCTGCTGGGCAACGGCATCGCGCTGCTTCGATCGCACCCAGATCAGCTCGCTGTCCTCAATCAGGAGCCGGACCTGTGGCCCAACGCGGTGGACGAGATCCTGCGGCTTGACCCTCCTGTCCTGCTCACCGGCCGCTCCGCGGTGCGCGACACCGTACTCGCCGGCATTCCGGTATCCCGAGGCGCGCTGGTCACCACACTGCTCGCCGCTGCCAATCGGGATCCCGAGGTCTTCGAGAACCCGACCACCTTCGACGTCGCCCGAGGCAATGCCAAGGAGCACGTCTCCTTCTCAGCCGGACGCCACTTTTGCCTTGGCGCCGCGCTCGCGCGGATGGAGGGTGAGGTGGGGCTGCGGCTGCTGTTTGAGCGCTACCCGGACCTGCGCGTCGTTGCCGGCGCCCGCCGCCGCGATACCCGGATCCTGCGTGGGTACGCGACCCTACCGGTGCGGCTAGGGCCGCGATCGCGGCAGCCCGTTTAGCGGAGGAGACCAGCCGCGCCCGGCTAGCGCATGGTGACGGCGGGGGTCCGCGCCGCCCGCATCGCGCGAACACCGAGCACGCCTATCGCGGTCCCCAGGGCAAGAGACACCAGGGTCAGGGCCAAGTGGACTGCGAAGAACGCGGTCATGCCGTGGTGCCACGACCGTTGGTCCTTCCAGATGTTCTTCAGGAACACAGGCCAGATCACCCAGCTCCATACGCCGAATCCGACGAGAAACCACGCGACCCGCTTTGAGACCAGCACAGATTGAGTATCCTGCGCTGCGGCACTGAGCCAGCCACCCGGACACCCGCCCGATACGGCTTGGTCTGTCCGCGCCGTACGCCGGTGATCGCCGCAAGGGTGTCGTCCATCATCGGATGGAATCCGTAGTCAGAATCCAGCGTGGATCCTCGAACACGCCGCCGATCGAGCTGAATTCATGAACCGCGGGCGTGCCCATCGTTATCCTTGCGTCCGGCCGCGTCCTGAGGGTCGCACCGACTGCGGGCGATGCGGTAGAGCACATGCGGGCGCAGCGGGTGCCCGACCGGGTGTCGCGGATAGTCGAAATCGTCGGCGGGGTCCCGGGTCATCCCCAGGCGACGCATGACTGCCCTCGAACGCTCGTTCGTCACGCTCGTCATCGAGACGATCTCAGTCAGACCGACTGTGCCGAAACCGAACTCGATGGCCGCTTGCGCCGCCTCGGTGGCATACCCGTGCCCCCACGCCGAGCGCGCCAGCCGCCAACCGATCTCCACTGCGGGGGTGAAGGGCGCCTCGAAGGTCTGCAGTGCCAGGCCGGTGAAGCCGATGAACGCACCGCTGGCGCGTACCTCTACGGCCCACAGCCCGTAACCCAGCTCATCGAAAGCCGTCTCGATCCGGTCGATGAAGCTGTCGCTGGCCGCGCGATCCAGCGGCTCTCGGAAGTAGCGCATCACCTCGACGTCGGTGTTGAGCTGCGCGAACGGCTCGCGATCCTGGTCCGTCCATCGGCGCAGAGTGAGCCGGTCCGCAATTAGGTGAGGCGTCGGCAACGGTTCGCTGAGCACCATGGATTTCTACACCCAGCTCCGCGGTGGGTGACGACCTGGACCGCATCGAAGCCTGAGGCTGGGAGCTAGACCCTCCAGACCGGGCAACTCGAAATGTCAGCGGCGTCGGCGTAGAGGGGCAGCTCCTCGAGCGTGGCCTGTAGTGCCCGCTCACTGCCGAACAGGCGTTTCGTATCGGTGTAGTCCTCGAGCAGGAACGACTCGCTGACGATGGCCCGAACTGGGGGCGAGCCGGGGGTCAGGGTGCGTGCGACCGCGTCACGCACGTAACCTTGGCGTCGCGGGTGTAGCTGTGCCGAGGAAGGCGTGTGTACCGTATGCCACCCGTGGAAGAACTGGCTCTCGGTGAGTCGCGCCGGCTTCGGGAACCACGTGAGGTGGGTGAGCAGTCCAGGCCGGTCGGCCACCGCCTGAGGTACAGATTCGGTCACCAGGTACGCGTCCGAGGGCACGTACCGCACTATGTCAGGCCAGGCGTCGACGCTGTCCACCCACATCTCGACCAACCCGGCGAGTTCTCGGCCTCGACCCATCACCAACGGCGCCCGGTCCAGCCGCGCGGCTCGCGAGACATTCACCGAGCGCACGCCCGCGACGTCGAGCTCGCTCGCCTGTGCGAGTTCTTGGTCTGACCAGACGAGTAGATCGATCTTCTCCATCGGCTCATAATCACCGCGCGGCCGCCACCGCGCCAGCGGCGGCGAGTGCTGTGTGATGCTTGGTCCCCGACTCTCGCCGGAGGCACTATGAAAGCGGTCAGTTGCCGGCATGCTGAATTCACCGTGGTCGATCTGCCCACTCCGCAGCCGAAACGGGGGCAGCTCCTGATTGACGTGCTGCGCGCCGGCATCTGCGGGTCAGATCTGCACGCGAGGACGCACAGTGACGAACTGGCGGCCGTGACGAGCGAGCTGGGCTATGACGGAATCTTTCGCGCCGATCAGCCTGTCGTGCTCGGGCACGAGTTTTGCGGCCAGGTCCTCGACCATGGCCCCAGGACCGGTCGCGCGCCGGCGAACGGGACCCGGGTAGTCGCCTTCCCGCTGCTGCGCCAAGGCGGCGCAGTACACCCGACCGGACTCTCCCCAGCGGCGCCGGGTGCCTATGCCGAGCAACTGCTCGTCGAGCGAACGCTGACCTTCGCCGTTCCGAACGGCCTGGCGACTGAGTCGGCGACCCTGACCGAGCCGATGGCGGTCGGGCTGCATGCCGTTCGACGTAGCGAGATTCGCAAGGGGCAGGTCGCGGTGGTCGTCGGCTGCGGTCCCGTTGGGCTCGCTGTGGTGTGCATGCTCAAGGCCAGGGGCGTGCGCACCGTCATCGCGAGCGACTTCTCCGCGGGTCGCCGAGCGCTCGCAACCGCCTGCGGTGCCGACCTGGTGGTCGATCCGGGGCAGGACTCGCCATTCTCATCGGCATCCGGCTACGGGCACCTGGTCACCGCTCCGGAGGTATTCGAACTGGCGGTGGGTGGCATGGAGCGGCTCCGCCGGGTCCCGATCGTGCCCTGGGAGCGCATATACCGGGCCGCCGAGGCGCTGGGTGCGGCCACCCCGAAGCATCCCGTCGTTTTCGAGTGCGTTGGGGTACCCGGCATGATCGACCGGCTCATCAGCGATGTCCCGCTGTTCTCACGGGTGATCGTCGTCGGCGTCTGCATGCAGCCGGACCGCCTGCGACCGGTGATGGCGATCAACAAGGAGATCGACCTGCGATTCGTACTCGGGTACACGCCGCTCGAATTCCGTGACGCCCTGCACCTGTTGGCCGACGGCAAGGTCAACGCCTCGCCGATCGTGACAGGCGTGGTCGGACTTGGCGGCGTGGCGGACGCGTTCACCGCCCTCGCCGATCCCGAGCGGCACGCGAAGATTCTCATCGATCCGAAGTCCGCCACGACGTCGCCGTAGGCTGTCGGCGCAGGCAAAATAGACTTCCCTGGTGTCTGCTGACGGCGTGCGCGAGCGAGTGCTGGGGCGCCTGGAATGCATGGTGTCCGGATCCGGGCCGCCGTTGATCCTGTTGCCTGGCTTGGCTCCGGAGAACCGGCGTCCAGTCGGCCTGATGCGCTCCGGTGAGATCCAGACGATGTCGTTGTTTGCCCGCTCGTTCACGACCTACTGGGTCGGGCGTCCGACCGGTCTCGCGTTGGGGACGTCGTTCGCCCAGATGACCGCAATAACGGCCGCCGCGCTTCGGGAGGAGTTCGACAGTCCAGTCAACGTGCTGGGCATCTCGACCGGGGGGAGCCTGGCGCAGCAGTTGGCCGCCGACTTCCCGGACCTGGTGCGACGACTGGTTCTGGTCAGCACCGGGTCGCGGCTTGCCGGCCACAGCGCCCGCACGCAGCGCGCCATGATCGAGGTCGCCGCCCGCGGGCGATCCCGACCGCTGATGGCCGCGTTCGCCTGGGACGTCGTACCGCCGTGGCGCGGTCGAATCGTCGCCGCCACGGCGATGTACCTCGGTGGCTTGAAGGCGTATCCCGGCGCCCGCGACCTGCAGGACCTGCGGGTCACCCTCGAGGCCGAAGAAGCGTTCGACCTGCGGAGCCTGGCGACCATCTCGGCACCGACGCTGATAATCAACGGCGGCAAGGACCGCTTCTACGAGCCCGAGGTTGTCAGGGAGACGGCGGAACTCATTCCGGGTTCGCGCTTGGTGATCTACCCCAACCGCGGGCACGTCACGGTCGTCTCAGACCGCCGAGCGGTTCGCGCGGCGATCGACTTCCTGTCCACAGATCAGAAGCGAACCGTGCCGGTGCCCGACGGAGTCGCGTGAGACGCCACTGCCGCGGTGGCTCCGGTTGATGCTGAAGTCCGCGGCGGCTCAACGGGCGTGGCCCGCCCGCGTGGCATCGGGCACCTCGACGAGTCGCCCGGTGGCCACGTCATAGATGTGGCCGTACCCGCTACGCCGCGAGCAGAGATTATTCCTACAGGTCAAAGATGGATGGGGTCGCAGATCACCACGGGAATCTCCCGATCCGTCCACGTGGCGTAGGAGGCGAAGTCGGCATAGAGCTCGACCAGCTCCGGCCAGAGCACAGCCCGCTCGGACGCGTCGGCGGTCCGAGCCCGCATCGGTCGCGCCCGCCTGCCGATCCGCACCTCGACGAGCGGATTCTCCTGGAGATTGAGGTACCACATCGGGTTCGTCGGCAGGCCGCCCTGCGACGCCACGAGGATCACTCGCTCACCCTCGGTCATGTACAACAGGGGCGCGGTGCGCGGCTGACCCGACTTGCGACCGGTGGTGGTGAGCAGGCACACCGGCACGCCCTTGCGCACCGCGCTGCCGACGTGCCATTTCTTTCCAACGCGCCCCCCCGATGCGCGATATAGACCGGTGTGCAGTCGCGACATCGCTTTGATGATCTTTAGGGTGAGGGGCTTGTCGAGCCCGCCGGGGCGAGGCTTGGGGGGCGGTGTCGCGGCTGACGTCGGCATGGCCAAGTAGAACGTGTTCCATCAGGCGTGCGCAAGACGAGTCTGGGGCGGCGAGCGGGGCCGGTGTCGTGGCATCCTGATCTCATGTGCCGAAACATCAGAACCCTGCACAACTTCGAGCCGCCGGCGACGACGGACGAGGTCACCGCAGCTGCGCTGCAGTATGTCCGCAAGATCAGCGGTAGTGCCCGTCCGTCGGCCGTGAACCAGGCCGCGTTCGACGAGGCGGTGCGCCAGATTGCCCACACCACCAACCACCTGCTCGAGGCCCTCGTAACCTCCGCGCCGGCGCGCGACCGAGCTGACGAGGCGGTCAAAGCGCGGCTGCGCAACGAGAAGCGGTTCGGCGTGAGCGCGCCCTGAGGGCGGGCTCCGTCAGCGCTCAGCCCGGCGCCGTGGCCCACCGATTGGCGGTCAGGCTCCAGCTCGGCGTGTCGTCGAGAGACTGCATCGCCTCGTAGCTGCGGATGTAGCTCGTCTTGGCGATCCGCCACTTCCCGTCCTCGCAGCGCCGGTAGGTATCGTCGTAGAACGCGGCCCCGGTAAGCATCAGGCGGTGGTCGGTGATGATGACCTTGTCCTCGAGGTACCACCGGCCGGTCGCAGAGTCCGCGTCGACCGTGATCTCCGGATGGTGGCACTGGTGGACGGTGATTATCGCGCCGGCGCCCAGCGCCTGGCGCATGTAGGCGACGACGTCCTCGCGCCCGGAGAAGCTCAACCGGTCTCCGTAGGAGGCGGTAACGTCCACGGTGAGCGTCTGCCCGAACTCGTCCCACTGCTTGAGGTCAAGGTTGCGTAGGTAGCGGTACTTGAGCTGACGTATCAGTTCGAGTTCGACGAGATCCACAACTACCTCCGAGTCGGCGTGTCAGCAGCCTAGGGGAGTCGGCCGAGCAGAGTCAGGCGAGCCAAGTGCGCATGTGGTCATAGACCACGGGATCGGCGAGCAGATGGAAATGATGGCGGCCTCCCAGGTGGAGGGTTCGCTCGACCTCGAAGGCCAACTTGCGCACCTGCCCCTGCCCGGTCGCGCTGGCGTGATCGACGAGCAGGTCGCCGAAGAACGGCAGCGCGCTGTGCGGTGTCCGGCTCAGCGTGGCCGAGACGGCGTAGTGGGCCACATCGGGCGGGAAGGGGAGATCGGTGCAGTTGTCGGCGGGGTCCTCGGGATCGAAGCCAAACCACTCTGCCTCGGTGAGCGCGCCATGGCGCAGATCCTTGATGCCAACGCTTCGCCGGTTGAGCCAGGTGGCGATCGGCAAGGTCTCGGGAAGCTTCGACATCGCGTGCGTGCCCTTGTTCACCGCTCGCTCCAGTGGCGCACCGAGGTGTGGCGCGCCCAGCCCGATCAGATGCCTCAGGGCCGCGGTCCACGCGTGCCCCTGTTCAGCACCCTGGTGTGCCGCACTCCGAGCGATCAGGCCGCCCATCGAGTGCCCGACGAGGCTCAGCTCGGTCACCGGCACGGGCCACAGGCGCATCAGTTCGTCGAGCTGCTCGGCGAGTTCGTAGCCATTTTCGCAGATGTGCCGTCCCGAGTTGAACGACGCGTAGAGCGGCGTCCACCCGCAGTCCGCGCGCAGCTTCGAACCATAGGTCTGGCCCCGCTCACCCCAGGTCCGCTCCGCGCGAAAGCTCCAGGACACGTCGCTCTCGCACAGGCCGTGCAGAAAGATCACGATGCGACCGGTTGGGGCATCGGGGCCAATCGCGAGGTCATGCACGACGTTGGCGGGCACGCGCCGCAACGCACCGTCGTGGGTGCGTATCCGCATGACGGGTGCGAGGGCGGGGCGCTGCTCGGCGAGCCGGTCCCCCCAGAAGCCGTTGAGCGCACCGAGTGCGAACCGACCCCAGGGCCTCTCCTGCAGGGAGGGCCCGGATGGGTCCAGCCGAGCCTCGGCCAGCAACCCAGCTACCGGGGGCAGCACCCGCACGCCGAGGCGCGTAGAGGTGTAGGAGATCGATGAGACGGCGTCATGCAGCAGGCGTACTGGCAGGGTGTAGGTACCCAGCGCGGCGAACACGCGGCCGGCGACCGCCTTGTGCACGTCCTGAACGACGACGGCAACCTCACCAAGCGCCGCGCCGAGCAGGGCGCCGGCATCGCGTGCTTCGTCGGGTCGCATCCTCGTGAAACCTCCGCCTTCGCGCTTGAATGATCCCGAGTCGAGAGGCCCTTTCGACGTGAAGGCTACTCAGTTCGGACTCGCAGATCACCCCTGGGCTAGCCCCGGATGGGCGTGCTGGGTCGCGCTGACCGAACGCCCAGACAAGGTGTGGCGTGGCAAGCTGACGACTCGAGGGGCGTCCGCCCAGCGTCCGAGAGGGGCAGTGCAGCGATGACCATGCCGGCTGGTACTTCGACCGAGATGTTCATCGACGGCAAGTGGAGCAGTGGTTCGCAGGGCAGCTTTCCCGTGCTGAACCCTTCCACCGGGCAGCCGATCGCCGAGGTTCCGCGCGCCGGGTTGGACGACTTGGACCATGCACTGGCGGCGGCCGAATCCGCCCAGCCGGTTTGGGCCGCGACTGCTCCTCGTGAGCGGGCGGAGGTCCTTCGCAGTGCGTTCGAGATGATGGTCGCGCGCCGTGAGCAGATCGCCTACCTGATCTCGCTGGAGATGGGTAAGTCGCTGACCGACGCCCGCGGGGAGGTCACCTATGCTGCGGAGTTCTTCCGCTGGTTCAGCGAGGAAGCAGTACGGATCGACGGCCAGCTTCGTACCGCCCCATCGGGGGCGAACAAGATCTTGACGCTGCGCCGCCCGGCGGGCGTCGCACTACTGCTCACACCGTGGAACTTTCCGGCGGCGATGGCCACCCGCAAGATCGGGCCGGCCTTGGCGGCAGGCTGCACCGTCGTGCTGAAGCCGGCGGAGGACACGCCACTCACCGCGCTGCTGCTGGCCGAGATCCTGGCCGAAGCGGGCGCGCCGGCGGGTGCGGTGAACGTCGTGACCACCGATCGCCCCGGAGCGCTCGTCGAGGCTGCGCTGGCCGACTCGCGAGTGCGCAAACTTTCGTTCACGGGGTCGACCGGAGTGGGTCGGATCCTGCTGAAGCAGGCGGCTGACCGGATCGTGAACACAAGCCTCGAGCTCGGCGGAAATGACCCGTTCATCGTGCTTGACGACGCTGACCTCGACGCCGCGGTCGACGCCGCGATGGTGGCCAAGATGCGCAACGGGGGCCAAGCCTGTACGGCGGCGAATCGGTTCCTTGTCGCTGACTCGGTGGCAGATGAGTTCGGAGCCAAGCTTGCCGGTCGAATGGCAGCGCTGCGGGTAGGGCCCGGCACGGAAGAATCGACGGAGTTGGGTCCGATGGTGAATGCACGTGCGGTGGAGGGAATCGCTGACAAGGTGGATCGCTCGGTCGCCGCGGGCGCCCGGCCCCTGCTGGGTGCCCAGCGACTGGCGCGATCCGGCTTCTTCTATCCGGCGACCGTGCTGGCCGATGTTCCGCGCGATTCTGCGGTGGCGACCGAGGAGGTGTTCGGCCCGGTGGCGCCGATCATCCGGGTGCGTGATGAGACCGAGGCCCTGGCGGTTGCGAACAGCTCTGAGATGGGGCTGACCGGCTATGTCTTCACTGGCTCACTGGCACGCGGGTTGCGGGTTTGCGAGCAGCTAGAGGTCGGCATGATCGGCCTTAATCGTGGCGTGGTCTCGGATCCGGCCGCGCCCTTCGGTGGGGTGAAGCAGTCCGGACTTGGCCGCGAGGGCGGTTATGAGGGCATTGATGCGTACCTCGAGACGACGTACATCGCAACGAACTGGTGAGTGCGGCTGATCGCGCAACGAACTGGTGAGTGCGGCTGATCGCGCAACGAACTGGTGAGTGCGGCTGATCGCGCAACGAACTGGTGAGTGCGGCTGATCGCGCAACGAACTGGTGAGTGGTCGCTCAGTACCCGCCGAGGGCCGATTGGATCCGGCGGGCGCCGGTGACGAGGACGGGCGCGAACCGTTGACCGGGGGTTCGTCCCAGGCGCTCGATGGGGCCTGAGATGGAGATTGCCGCGATGATCTCGCCATCGGCGGCGCGGATCGGTGCGGAGACGGAGGCAACGCCCGCCTCGCGCTGTCCCACCGATTGAGCCCAGCCCCGGCGCCGAACGTCGGCCAGGGATCGGCTGGAGAACTCGGACGCGCCGAAGACCGCGCTGAGGCTGGCCGGATCCGCCCAGGCACACAGCACCTGAGCCCCGGAGCCCGCAGTCAGCGGGAGCCTGGAACCCACCGGAACGGTGGTGCGCAGCCCGGTCGCACGTTCGGCAGCGGCGACGCACACGCGGTCATTGCCGTCGCGCTGGTAGAGCTGCGCGCTCTCCCCACACTCGTCCCGCACCCAGGCAAGTACGGGCTGGGCGGCGGCCAGCAGCGGATCTGGCAGGGAGGCGGCCAATTCAGCGAGGCGAGCGCCGAGGACGAAACGTCCCTCTGCATCCCGGCTGAGCAGTCGATGAACCTCGAGGGCCACTGCGAGTCGGTGCGCGGTGGCACGCGGAAGGGACGTGGCGTCGACCAATTCGGCCAGGGTGCGCGGCGAGTCGGACGCGGCGGCCAGGATCGCTACCGACTTGTCCACAACGCCGATACCGCTCTGCGGGCGCGCGCTGATACTCTGTCCCATACAGCGATACTATCGTCTCAGCAGCTGAGATGACAAGTGGAGGAACGATGGCTAGGACACTCGCCGAAAAGCTCTGGGACAGCCACGTGGTGCGCAGCGCCGCAGGGGAACCCGACCTGGTCTTCATCGACATGCACCTGATTCACGAGGTGACCAGCCCACAAGCATTCGACGGTCTGCGGCAGGCCGGACGAGCCGTGCACCGTCCTGACCTGACCCTGGCGACCGAGGACCACAATGTCCCCACCGACTGGGTGGCGCGGCCGGTGGCGGTCTCCCGGTCCGCCGGGCAGGCCTTGCTCGGTGCGGAGTCCATCGCCGATCCCGTGAGCCGCACCCAGATCGAGACGCTGCGCCGCAATTGTGCGGAGTTCGGGGTTCGGCTGTACCCGATGGGCGACACGGAGCAGGGCATTGTGCACGTGATCGGTCCCCAGCTCGGGATCACCCAGCCGGGCATGACGATCGTCTGCGGCGATTCGCACACCTCGACCCATGGTGCGTTCGGAGCCCTAGCGTTCGGTATCGGTACCAGCCAGGTAGAGCACGTGCTGGCGACCCAGACGCTGCCGTTGGATCGACCGAAGACGATGGCCGTGAACGTCAACGGCGAGCTGCCGCCGGGCGTCACGCCGAAGGACGTCATCCTCGCAGTCATCGCCCAGACCGGCACCGGCGGTGGACAGGGCTACATGGTCGAGTATCGCGGCGACGTCTTCTCGCAGATGTCGATGGAGGGCCGCATGACTGTGTGCAACATGAGCATCGAGTGGGGCGCGCGGGCCGGCATGATCGCGCCCGACGAGACCACCTTCGCGTACCTGAAGGGGCGCGACCACGCACCGGCCGGCGATCAATGGGAGGCAGCCGTCGAGTATTGGCGCAGCCTACGAACTGACGAGGATGCGGAATTCGATGCCGAGGTCAGCCTCGATGCGAGTTCGCTCTCGCCCTTCGTGACGTGGGGAACCAATCCGGCCCAGGGTGCGCCGCTCAGTGGTTCGGTTCCCGACCCCGCCCAATTCGATGACGACGCCGACCGGCGCTCGGCCGAGAAGGCATTGGCTTACATGGGATTGACGGCAGGGACGCCGCTGCGCGACATCGCGATCGACACGGTGTTCGTCGGGTCCTGCACTAACGGCCGTATCGAGGACCTGCGCGCCGCGGCCCAGATCATTGAAGGGCACCATGTCGCCGATGGTGTGCGAATGCTCGTTGTTCCCGGATCGATGCGCGTGCGCGTGCAGGCTGAGCAGGAGGGGCTTGACGCCATCTTCTCCGCCGCTGGCGCGCAATGGCGTCAAGCCGGCTGCTCGATGTGTCTCGGCATGAATCCCGACCAGCTCGCACCTGGCGAGCGCAGTGCCTCGACCTCGAATCGAAACTTCGAGGGGCGCCAGGGTAAGGGAGGTCGGACTCATCTCGTGTCTCCGCTCGTCGCCGCTGCCACTGCGATCACCGGCCATCTGGCCAGTCCGGCCGACCTTCAGGGAGTCTGAGCAATGGACAAGTTCACCGTGCACACCGGGACCGCCGTTCCACTGCGCCGAAGCAACGTCGACACCGATCAGATCATCCCGGCCGTCTACCTCAAGCGGGTAACTCGAACCGGCTTCGAGGACGGGCTGTTCAGCGCATGGCGTACGAACGAGCCCGACTTCGTGCTCAACCAGCCCCGCTTCGACGGCGCGACGATTCTGGTCGCCGGACCTGACTTCGGCACCGGCAGTTCGCGCGAACACGCGGTTTGGGCACTGCACGACTACGGCTTCAAGGCGGTCATCTCTCCCCGCTTCGCCGACATCTTCCGCGGCAATTCTCTCAAAGCGGGTCTGCTCACCGTCGAGCTGGCGGAGAAGATCGTGCAGCGTCTATGGGACGACATCGACGAGGATCCGTCGACTCAAGTGACCGTGGATCTCGTTGACCGACAGGTCCGCTGGAGTGGCGAGGTATACGACTTCGATCTCGACGACTACACGCGCTGGCGGTTGCTCGAGGGCCTCGACGATATCGGCCTGACCTACCGCCACGTTGAGGACATCTCCGGCTACGAACAGTCGCGCAAGCCATGGCTGCCGGTGGTCTCGGTATAGGCGTGATTCGAGAAATGTGCGCCGACACCTACGCAATGCGTTGTTGTCAGGCGTGATTCGCCCTACGGTGTCGAGCGAAGCGACCTAATTTCGGGTCGACGAACACCGTCCCGGGAGGACATGTGCCAAACAAAGCTCAGTTCATCGAGGCGCTCGCCGAGCGGTTCGATGGCGACAAGAAGCGGGCGGCAAGCGCTCTCGATGCCGTGATCGACACCGTGTACGCCGCCGTAGCCAGAGGCGAACGCGTGGCCCTCACCGGCTTCGGAATCTTCGAACGACGTGAGCGCGCAGCGCGGATGGCTCGCAACCCAGCCACCGGCGCAGCTGTTCGGGTGAAGAAGACGGCTGTGCCTGCGTTCCGCGCCGGCGCCGAGTTCAAGGCGATCACGAGCGGCGCCCGCAAGCTCGCCAAGCCGGCCGCGAAGAAGGTCGCCGAGGTCGCCATGCAGGCGACTGCCCCGGTGCGCAAGGCGGCACCGGCCAAGAAGGCGGCACCGGCCAAGAAGGCGGCACCGGCCAAGAAGGCGCCGGCCAAGAAGGCGGCACCGGCCAAGAAGGCGCCGGCCAAGAAGGCCGCCTCGTAGGTTGATCTTCGGGTCAGGTGGGTGCCGGGCAACTACCGGCGCCCACCGACACCGCCTTCAGCGCAGCAGGGTCGGGTCGTAGTAGTCCACCGAAACGACGTCACCATCGACGATGGACAGCACCCAACAGGCGCCTTTGCGAGTCTCGGAATGGCGCACCCCGGGGCTCAACCGCTCTATGAGCGACGGGATCGTGACGCCCTGACTGCACACGACGACGACCCGCCCGGGCTTTGCGAGTGACATCAGCGCGGTCTGAGTTGCCGATCGTGAGCGCTCGAAGGACGCATCGCCGAACACCGGATCGATCTGAACCGGCAGACCAAGAAGCGCGGCCAGAGGTTGCATCGTCTGGATACAGCGGGTGGGTTCCGCGGAGATGATCTGCTCGGGTCGGAAGTGGCGCAGCGTTTGCGCCAAGTGCAACGACTGGTCTGTGCCCGTTTCGTCAAGGGGGCGCAGATCGTCGGCGTCCTTCCAGTCACGGCGCTTGCCCGCTCGCGCGTGGCGAACGAGAACGACGACGGCATCGGGCACTGGCAGCGAAGTGAAGTCGGCGAGCACGGCGCGTTCACTGTCGTAGCTCAACAGCTTGCGCGCCTTCGCCGGTGCCTCCCATCGCACCTCGTCGACCTCGTCATTGACGACGAACGCGCCGTTGACGAACCGCATTGCCCAATACGCGACCGTCTTCGGGGTGCCGGCAACGGTGTAGTCGGCTCGCACGAGCCGCCGGGTGACCGCCACAGTCGCCCCGAGTTCC
>JALYIS010000205.1 GCA_030775705.1 Actinomycetota bacterium | reverse complement strand
CCGCCGGACTTACGAGTGGCTCCCGAGGGCGCCAGGACCGGCCCTGCGGCGACCAGCGCCGCTTCACCAGGTCGCGCAGTGGCCCCCTTGGCCGCCTCGCTGGCGCGTTTGGCCGCGACGCGTTTGGCCAAGGCACGGTATTCCGGTTCGGCCTCGGTGAGATCCACCACGATCGGCGTCGCCAGGAACAGTGACGAGTAGGCCCCCGAGGCGAGCCCGACGAAGAGGATGAGGGCAAGGTCCTTGATCGTGCCGACCCCCAGGATGCCTGCTCCCACGAAGAGCAGGCCGGCAACCGGGAGCAGCGCGATCAGCGAGGTGTTGATGGAACGCATGAGGGTCTGGTTGACGGCCAGGTTCGCCGCTTCGGAATAGGTCATGCGCGAGCCCGCGAGCAGGTCCTTCGAGTTCTCGGCCACCTTGTCGTATACGACGACCGTGTCGTACAGCGAGAACCCGAGAATGGTGAGCAGTCCGACGACAGTGGACGGATTCACCTCGAAGCCGACGAGCGAATAGATCCCCGCGGCGATGAAGAGGTCGTGGATCAGCGCGAGGATGCCACCGACGGCCATCCGCCACTGGAATCGAATCGAGATGTAGATCGACACGACGACCAGGAAGATGATCAGACCCTCGATGGCCTTGACCGTGATGTCGTGTCCCCAACTCGAACTCACGCTCTGGGTGGTGATCTGGTTCGGAGACAGGTGCAGGATGCTCGCGACCTTGTCCAGCAAGGCCTGCTGCTTCTCGGTCGACAGCACGCCCGTCTTGACCACGATCTGATGTGTGGAGCCGGACCCGACTGCCTGCGCCGGGGTATCGGGGGAGGTACCAGCCGCGCTGAACGCCTGGTTCACCTGCGACGTCGTGATCGATGAGCCGGTGACCGGGATCTGGAACTGATTGCCTCCCGCGAATTCGACGCCGTAGTTGAATCCGCGAATCCCGATGCTGAGCAGGCAGATCGCGATCATGATCGCCGATGCCAGATACCAGCGCTGGCGGTTGCCGATGAAGTTGACCCGGGTGTCGCCGCGGTAGAGCCGACGGATCCGCTGGCGCATCGGTGACATCAACGCTCGCCCTTCTCTTCGCGCATCCGCGCGCGCCGGGCGGCGGCCCGTTCGGCGGCGGTACCGGCTGCGGGCACAGGAGCTGCTGGGCCCTGGCCGGATTCTGGCAGTGCCTGGCGATCCGGTTCGGCGTCGTCCGCCGCGACCGGCAATTCTTCCTCGGGGTGTGCAGCGATTTTCGCAGGCGCCGCGCTCGAGGCGTCGCCGGACGCGCTCCCGATGTCGCCGACAGGGCTGCCGATGTCGTGCCCGTCGCTGCCGACGTCAGCGGGGTCCTCCAGCACAGCAACCGACCCGCCGACGATCGAGGCCGACGCCGGATTGGCCCCTTTGCCCGGGCGGCCCCGGCTGGACCCATCGGCGCTCGTGGCCTTGTCACGTCTGGCCTTCCGCCCCTGCCCGACCGCCCCCGGGCCGGCGGACATGCCACCCTCGCGCACCGCGTCAAGGCCGGTGAACCGCGAGGAGCCGAAGCTGCGCAAGCGTGAAAGCAGCGAGACCAGCGGGTGGGTGAAGAGGAAAACCACCACAAGGTCCAGGATCGTGGACAGTCCGAGCGTGAACGCGAAGCCCTTCACATCGCCGGCGGCGAAGTAGTACAGGATCGCTGCCGCGAGGAACGAGACGGTGTCCGCCGAGAGAATCGTGCGTCGGGCACGGATCCAGGCTCTGGGGATCGCGACCCGCGCCGATCTGCCTTCGTGCACCTCGTCCTTCATCCGTTCGAAGAACACCACGAAGGAGTCGGCGGTGATGCCGATAGCCACGATGAAGCCGGCGATGCCGGCCAGGCTCAGCGTGAAGTCGATCTGCGTGCCGAGCATGACGAGGCTGCCGTAGGTCAGTGCGCCCGAAACCAGCAGCGAGGCGATGGTGACAAGTCCGAGCGCACGGTAGTAGATCAGCGAGTACAGCACGACCAGGATCAATCCGATCCCGCCGGCGAGTAGGCCGGCCTGCAGTTGAGACGTGCCTAGGGTGGCGGAGACGGTCTCGATGGCCTGAGCGGTGAAGCTCAACGGCAGGGCGCCGTACTTGAGCTCATTGGCTAGCTTGTTCGCCGAACTCTGGGTGAAGTTGCCACTGATCTGGGTCGTCTGCCCATTGATGGCAGACTCGTTGACCGGCGCGGAGATGACCTTGCCGTCCAGGACGAAGCCGACAAAGTCGGCGCACGGCACCGCTGTCGTGCTGCATTGCAACGCATTTGCCGTCGAGTGGTTGCTGCCCAGATTGTGTGCCCCGGTGTAGCTGGACCAGGCGGCCTGGCCGCTGGACTTCAGGTCCAGGTTGACCGTCCATTGGGTCTGGCCATTGCTGGGGTTCGGGGCCTGCGAGGAGGCACCGGCGATCTGCCGGCCCTGGACGATGGCCGGCCCCAACAGGTACACGACCGGCGCGCCGAAGCTCGACCCGTCGTCGCAGGCAACGTAGGACGGCGCGGTCGCCAACTGACTGGACGCGGTGTTGCAGTTGGTCCTGGCAACCGCCGTCTGTAAAGCCCGCCGATTCGCGGTGCTCAGCGCGCCGTAGGCCGCCTCGGTGGTGGGGATGGCGAATGTGAGTCCGCTCAGCGGCTTGGTCACACACGGCGGGGGCGGCGGGGTCGACGTGGGCGTCGCACTCGGGCTCGGCGAGGCACTGGAGCCAGCAGTCGGTGTCGAACCACCTGTGAGCGTGGATTTCGTCGTGTTCGTCGCTGCGGGCGACGGCTTCGGCGTGCTCGCGGCGAGCGGACTCTGCGCGAACCCGTTCGCGGCGGCCGTCGTCGTCCCCGCCGCGGTGGCGCCGCTCGATGTGCTGCCGCTCGATCTGCTGCCAGTCGACGTCGGACTGGCCACGCTGGGGGTCCCCGAAGCACTCACGGTCGGAGTCACGCAGGCCAGTGGGACCGGCGGCATGACGGCACCGCGCATGGTCAACACCGCCTGCTGAAGCAGCGACTGGGCGTCCACGCTGCTGCTGCCCGGGATAGAGATGACGATCTGGTTGTTCCCCTGGATGACCACAGTGGCCTGGGTGACACCGGTGCCGTTGACCCGGTTTTCGAGGATCTGCTTGGCCTGGCTCATCTGGGAACTGCTGGGGGTCTTGTTGTTCGGGGTCTTGGCCGTCAGGATGACCTGCTGACCGCCACTCAGGTCGAGGCCGAGCTTGGGTGTGTGGCGCTGGCCGGGCCAGAACACGATTGAGTAAAGAACGGCGAGAATCGCCAGCAGGGCGAGGAAGTAGCGCCCGACGCGCAGCGTTCCGGCAGGTGGTGCCACGGGGAATGGTCTCCTCGGTCAGGTTCTGTGCAGATCACGGTCAGCACCGGCGCAGGGCAGCGCGGCGCAGTGCTTCGGTCGCCCAGTATGACCGACGCTCGCTGTGCTCACCTCGTGAGGGCAGCGGGACGGGCCGCCGGCGGGCGTACCCCACATATGGACGCAGTACCCGGCGATTCGTGACGGCCACCGTGCCCGCGCCACCCGGGGCGACTGCACCGGTCAGCCTGGATGGGGGTCCTCGGGGACGTCTGCCTCGGGATCGTCGTCGTGGATCGCCCGGCGGTATTGGTCGGGCAGCGAGTCCGAGTCGCGTAGCGCCGCCAACGCCCATTTGACCTCGACACCAGGAGCTATGGCCAGTTGCACCGTGCCGTCATCGTTCTTGCCGACGACGGTGCCGTACAGCCCGGAGGTCGTCATCACCTCGGTCCCGAAGTCGATCATCGCGATGCGCACCATCTCCTGAGCAACCTGCGTGCGGCGTCTGCGCTGGCTGAGGAAAAGCATCCCGAACAAGACGATGAGGATGAGCAGGTACGGCCACCACATGAGATCGACACTTTCCGGGTTGGGGAGATCCGTCGCTACGAGTCTAGGCGTCGAAGAGCGTCGGCCCGGCGGGCCGTGGAGGGGCCAGGCCGAGGTGGGTCCACGCCGCTGGTGTGGCTACCCGTCCTCGGGCGGTGCGCGCCAGTAGGCCCG
>JALYIS010000204.1 GCA_030775705.1 Actinomycetota bacterium | reverse complement strand
GCCTCTGGGTTACGGGTCTGCAGCAGCACGCGTCCGGGGCCGAAGAAGTCAAAGACGAAGCCCTCGCCACTTTTCATCGATTGGATGGACCGACCCTGCACCGCCCGGCGCATCGAAAAGCGGATGGACAGGTCATAGGCGACCACATGACCGGTGTCGATGGTGACCTGCTCGCCCTCCTCGAGATCGATGATGTCCACGGCGCCGTAGATGCTCACCAGCGCCTCACCCTGGCCACTCGCGCGGAACCCGAACCCGCCCTCGCCGCCGAAGAGGTTCGCCATCCCGCCCCACTGGGTGTCAACCTGAACGGCCGCGGAGTTTGCGATCCAGCTCCCCTTGCGTAGGAAGAACGGCCGGTCAGGAGCTACTTCGATGGAGACGAGGTCACCCGGCAACATGCCGGCGACATCGACCCAGCCGCCCTGTTGGGGAGCGGTGTAGGTGGTCACGAAGAACGACCCGCCGCCGAGGACACTGCGTTTGAGCCCGGCCATCACGCCGCCTTGGGCCTTGGCCTCCAGGACGACGCCGACGCTGTGCGCAATCATGGCTCCGCCTTCGACGCGCAGCAGCTCCTTGGGCTGGAGGAAGCAACGCGCCACCGTGAATGAGGGGTTGTGCCGCAACTCAACCCGCATTGCTTCCTCCCATGACGGAACGACGTGTGCGCCGAGATTAGCGCGACGTTGCCGGTCCAGGCTTCGGCAGGCCGGCCCCGAATGCCGACTGAGAGGCACGGGTCCACAGCCGTTTCCTATGAGACGATCTGGGTCATGACAGCGGTGGCCGAGCGTTCGCTTGGTCTGTTGTCTTCCCCGGGGGTCTCCGACGTCCCCGCGACCTCGGCGCGGCTCCCGCGATTCACTCCCATCCCCGTCGCTGTAGCGGCAATCAACGCGACGGCGTTCTTCTTCCTGCGCCCCGGAGTAAACGACCTGTGGGCCGCGCGGGCGCGGGCGTCGGCAGTGTCGCACGGGGTCGGGCTGACCTACTGGTTCTCCTGGTTCTCCGGGGGCTCGACGCCGGGGAATTACTCCGTGCTGACGCCATACCTGTCCGCGCTTATCAGCGCGGAACTCGTCGGCGCGCTCGCCGCGGTGGCGATCACGATCCTGACCGCGTTCGCGGTGAGCGACACCGCTCATCCGGTCGCCGCCGTCGGGGTGGCCACGTTCGCGGCGGGAGTGAACCTCTGGAGCGGCAGAGTTCCGTTCCTCCTAGGCAGCGCCATCGCCATCGCAGCATTGCTCGCGGTGCGCCGGCAGCGACCGGTGATCGCCGGTCTGCTGACGTTGATCGGCATTCTGGCGTCGCCGGTGTCGGCGGCGTTCCTCGCGCTCGGGCTCGTCGGGATCTTCATCGCCTCACCGAGGTACCGCAAGATCAGTGCGAGCACCATCGTGAGCACCGCGTTCGCGTTCGGGCTCGTCGCACTCGCGTTCGGCACCCCTGGGCCGCAGCACTTTTCGTGGGCCCTGTGCAGCGAGGCGCTCGGGGCGCTGATCCTATTCATGTTTGCCAGGCCGCCGGCCTACCTGCGGGTCATGCTGTGGTTGTCGATGGCAACCGCTGTGACGGTCGCCGTCATTCCCAACGGAATGGGCTCGAACTTCGGGCGCATGATCTGGTTCTGCTTGCCGGTGCTCGTCGTGGCGACAACGGCGCGACGGGTGTGGGTAGCACTGCTGCTGGTTTGCCCAGTGCTGCTTGCCGGCGCGAGCATGACGGTCACCGACCTGCGCGACGCCAGCGCCCCGGTCGCCGCGTCGGCGTACTACCGCCCACTCGGCCAGGAACTCGACAGCATCTCCGGGCTGACCAACTACCGCCTTGAGGTGGTGGCAGAGGGTGCGCACGCGGCCTACGACGCGCTGCTGAACCATGCCATGCTCGCCAGAGGATGGGAGACGCAGGAGGACAACGCCCTCAATCCGATCCTGTTGAACAGGTCGCTGGACGCGACCGCGTACAAGGTATGGCTCGACAACAACTCGGTAGGCTACGTTGCCCTGCCGAGGGCGACATCGCAGAGGTTCCCTGAGTACACCCTCGTCGCCGCGCGCCGGCTGGCATATCTGCACGAGATCTGGTCGAGCCGGGATTGGGCGCTGTACCGCGTTGACAGCCCGACGCCGATCGTGGCCGAGCCGCAGTCAGTACTCAGCTACAGCCAGTCCACCTTGCGCATCAAATCGGTCTGCCGGTGCACATTCAGTGTCCGGATACGGTTCTCCCGCTACCTTCGCGCGGATCTGGTCACCAGCCGGCGAACCGCCGCCACACTCGTGAGCGACGGGTTCGGCTACACCCGGATGTCTACGCCCGAACCCGGCGAATACTCGGTGTACGGCAGCGTCTCTGAGCTGTTCCACTGACCGGCGACTATGGAGTTCCTACGATCGGCAGGGCCAAGGCGCAGTCCGGCGTGAAGCCAGCGGCGCGCGGCCCGAGTTCGTTCACCACGTCCTGGATTGCCACGCTGTCGTAAGGGATTCCGAGGTGGTCCGCCGCGTCACCGGGGCACTGGCGTTGAAGCAGGAGGTTGTCGACGTCCGGGCCGCTGAGGAACGCCGACTGATACGGCGTCACCACCTCGTCGCGGGTGGTCTCGATCACCGCGTAGTGGACGCCGGGGATCGTGTCGCCACCGGCATTGAGGGTGGCGATGAATGGCGCGGTGCTCGCTTGCTGCGCACACGCCGGGCAGCCGATCAAGCCAAACAGCGCTGGCGTGAGAGCGGGCACCGAGCCCGCGAGGAGCGAGAACGCGCCGTTCAGCGTTGTGCCATGGCTCGACGACGCCAGACCGATGAGGGCGCCCACCTTGCTCGCGCCGCCGAGAAAACGCAGGTAGTACCGCGGCATCATGCCGCCCTGCGACCAGCCGACGATGTCGACCTTTGCGGCGCCGGTGGCGTTGCGCACCTTGTCGACGAAGGTGCTCAGCTGTTGCGCGGAGGCTGGAATGTCACCGGCCGCGGCAACGCGACCGCCGGACAGCGTGGTCAGCACCGTCTGGCCGTAGTCGAGCCCGAACACGCAGTAGCCCGCATTGGCCAGCACCGGGCCGAGCGCCGCGAAGCTGTCGGCCAACGTGTAGAGGGTGCCGGGGAGTAGCACGACGGGTCGCGGATGCGCCGCGCTCGGTTGACAACTCCACACATTCACCCCGGGTGGTGCGGAACCGGGGTCGGCGAGCAAGGCAGCATATCCGGTCGCGGCGGTCCCGACCGGGTAGTTGCCAGCCGCACCGGCCGACGCGGGACCTGCCAGCAGCCCGGCAGCCAGCACTCCGGCAGCCAGGAGTCCGGTAGCCGCGAGGATGACCGACGGCGTTGCCCGCGAGCGTCGATTTCGCATGCTCTGACGCTAGAGGCGGGTCGGAAACGGCAACTCGTGGGCAAACGGTGTGAGTCAGGTCACAATCCTGACGGGAACTTGAGTGCCCTCGACTCAGTTCTTTTGATATACAGAGTGCGAGGAGGCGACCACGCGTCACCGAGCGCCCAGCCAGCACGCCCAGCCAAGCCAGTCCCATTCAGATACTCGAAGAGGAGTCACCCATCATGGCAAGAGCGGTCGGTATTGACCTCGGCACGACGAACTCGGTCGTCGCCGTCCTTTCCGGCGGCGAGCCGGAGGTGATCGCCAACTCCGAAGGTTCGCGCACCACCCCCAGCGTCGTCGCCTTCGCCAAGAATGGCGAGGTGCTCGTCGGTGAGGTGGCCAAGCGGCAGGCCGTCACCAACATCGATCGCACGATCCGTTCGGTCAAGCGGCACATCGGGGATGCGACGTGGAGCGTCGACATCGATGGCAAGTCGTACAACCCGCAGGAGATCAGCGCCCGCGTGCTGCAGAAGCTCAAGCGCGATGCCGAGGCCTACCTGGGTGAGCCGATCGCGGAAGCGGTCATCACCGTCCCTGCGTACTTCAACGACGCCCAGCGACAGGCGACCAAGGAAGCGGGTCAGATCGCCGGTCTGAACGTGCTGCGGATCGTGAACGAGCCCACTGCGGCGGCCCTCGCCTACGGCCTGGACAAGGGTGACAAAGACCAGACGATCCTCGTCTTCGACCTCGGCGGCGGCACCTTCGACGTATCGCTGCTCGAGATCGGCGAAGGCGTGATCGAGGTCAAAGCCACCAGCGGTGACAATCACCTCGGTGGTGACGACTGGGACCAGCGCATCATCGACTGGCTCGTCGACAAGTTCAAGGCTGCGCACGGCATTGACCTGACCAAGGACAAGATGGCGATGCAGCGTCTGCGCGAGGCAGCGGAGAAGGCAAAGATCGAGCTCTCCAGCAGTCAGCAGACCTCGATCAACCTCCCCTACATCACCCAGGACGCGGAGAAGAACCCGCTCTTCCTCGACGAGTCACTCTCCCGGGCCGAGTTCCAGAAGATCACCTCGGACCTGCTCGACCGCACCAAGGCGCCGTTCCAGAACGTGATCAAGGACGCCGGTATCAGTGTCGGTGACATCGAGCACGTGGTGCTCGTCGGTGGCTCTACCCGCATGCCCGCAGTCACCGAACTGGTTAAGGAGCTCACCGGTGGCAAGGAGCCGAATAAGGGTGTTAACCCCGACGAGGTGGTAGCGGTGGGTGCCGCCTTGCAGGCCGGCGTGCTCAAGGGCGAGGTCAAGGACGTCCTGCTGCTCGACGTCACCCCGCTCTCGCTCGGCATCGAGACCAAGGGCGGCATCATGACCAAGCTGATCGAACGCAACACCACGATCCCGACGAAACGATCGGAGATCTTCACGACGGCCGATGACAATCAGTCAAGCGTGCAGATCCAGGTCTACCAAGGTGAGCGCGACATCGCCGCGTACAACAAGAAGCTCGGCATGTTCGAACTGACCGGCCTGCCCCCGGCCCCGCGTGGTGTGCCGCAAGTGGAGGTCACCTTCGACATCGACGCGAACGGAATCGTGCACGTCTCGGCGAAGGACCTAGCCACCAACAAGGAGCAGGGCATGACGATCACCGGTGGCTCGGGGCTGTCCAAGGACGAGATCGACCGGATGATGAAGGACGCCGAAGCCCACGCCGAGGAGGACCGCAAGCGTCGCGACGACGCCGAGATCCGCAACTCTGCCGAGGGCCAGCAGTTCGCGACGGAGAAGTTCCTGGCCGACAGCGGCGACAAGCTGCCCGCGGACAAGAAGGCCGAACTCGAGGCGGCGCTGGAGACACTGAAGAGTGCGCTCAACGGCAACGACTCGGAGGCGATCAAGGCCGCGCAGGAGAAGGTGACGGCGATCGCGTCGGAGGCCGGCGGAGCCATGTACGAGGCGGCGCAAGCTGCTTCCGGTGCCGAAGCCGGCGCGCCCGGCGCGGGATCAACGGGCACCGCTGACGACAGCGTCGTCGACGCCGAGGTTGTCGACGAGGGCCCGGCTCAGGAGAAGAAATGACCGGACGCCCCGAAGACGGGCGAGCCGATGAGCCCATCAACCCGGACCGGGTCGTCTTCCGTGACAAGCGGAAGATCGACCCGGTGACGGGGGAGGTTCGCAAGCCCGCACCCACCCCCGATGGCATGACCACGGCGCCGGCCGCTCAGCCCCAGCGTGACCCAGCCGCTGCGAGCGGACCGGGAGTCGCTGCCGAGCCGGCGGAAGTCGCGGCATTGCAGGCTGCGCTCGCCGAGCGGACGGCAGACGTTCAGCGGATCCAAGCCGAGTACGCCAACTACCGCAAGCGCAGTGAGCGCGACCGGAGCGCGGTGAGCGACCTTGCCGTCAGCCGCGTGCTGGTCGACATGGTGCCGGTTCTCGACGACATCGACCGGGCTCGGTCGCACGGAGACCTGACTGGCGCGCTCAAGGCGGTGGCCGACCATCTGGAGAGCATCTTCAGCAAGCTGGGGTTGCAGGCGTTCGGCGAGGTCGGCGATCCGTTCGACCCCGCCATCCATGAGGCCGTCCTGCACGCGGAGTCCGATGAGGTGAGCGTGCCGACGAGCACGACTGTCATGCGCCAGGGCTATCGACATGGCGAGCGGCTGATCCGCCCGGCGATGGTCGGCGTCACCGAGCCCACCAGTCCGCCACCCCAAGAGCAGGCAGATCGGCAAGAGCAGGCAGATCGGCAAGCGCAGGCAGATCGGCGAGAGCAGGCAGCGGCGGAGCCGCCGACACCAGACGGTCCAGCAGAACAAGACGAGTGAGGGAGGAGGTGACGTCAGCAGGTGAGTACCCGTGACTTCATCGAGAAGGACTACTACAAGGCTCTTGGCGTCACCAAGGACTCGTCGGCCGCAGTGATCAAGAAGGCTTACCGCAAGCTGGCCCGCGACTTCCATCCCGACAAGAACCCTGACAACGCCGCAGCTGAGGCGCGCTTCAAGGAGGTGTCCGAGGCATACGACGTGCTCTCGGACGACGCCAAGCGCAAGGAGTACGACGAGGCACGCTCGCTGTTCGGCAGCGGGGGATTCCGGCCGGCGTCCGGTGGCGGTGGCTCGACGTTCGACATGTCGGACGTCTTCGGCTCGTCGGGCGGGGCAAATTTCGGGGATCTGTTCAGCAACCTGTTCGGTCAGGGCACGCCGGGCGGATCGCGAACGCGGACCGGCGGCCCCACCCGGGGGCAGGACGTCACTGCCGACCTGACGCTGGACTTCGTGGATGCTGCGCACGGGGTGACCCTGCCGCTGCAGCTGTCGGGGCCGTCCACCTGCAAGACGTGCGGCGGCAACGGCGCTCGCCCCGGTACGTCCCCCCGCGCGTGCCCTACCTGCGGCGGGTCGGGCTCGGTGACATACAACCAGGGCGGCTTCGGCGTCAATGAACCGTGCCGTGAGTGCCGGGGGACCGGTCACCTCGTCGATGACCCGTGCCCGGAGTGTCACGGCAACGGCATCACCACGCAGGTACGCACCATCACCGTCCGGGTTCCGGCCGGCGTGCGTGACGGCGCGAAGCTGCGTATCGCAGGCAAGGGCACGCCCGGGACCCGCGGAGGACCGGCGGGAGACCTGTTCGTCACGATCCGGGTGCGCCCGCACGCACTGTTCGGTCGCAACGGTGACGACCTGACCCTCACCGTGGCGATCACCTTCCCCGAGGCGGCGCTCGGCACGACGCTGCGAGTCCCCACGCTGGGTGACCCGGTTTCGGTCAAGATCACCCCGGGCACGCCGTCGGGACGCACCCTGCGGGTACGCGGTCGAGGCGTCAGCGTCAAGAACCGGACAGGCGACCTGCTCGTCACGGTCGAGGTGGCAGTACCGCAGCAGCTGGCGGGTGACGCCGAAGCCGCGCTCAAGCTCTTCGCCGAGGCGCAGGCCGACGATCCGCGGCCAGGCATCACCGCTTCCCTGGCCGCCGCCGCCGCCGGCGTGCCGCGGCACGCCGCCGAGGAGGCGCGCGG
>JALYIS010000203.1 GCA_030775705.1 Actinomycetota bacterium | reverse complement strand
CCGCGTGGCCGGCCGGGCCACGCGGCTTGGGTGTAGCAGGAGTCAGAGCGCGTTGACGCGCTGGGCCATCGCCGACTTCTTGTTGGCCGCCTGGTTCGGGTGGATGACACCCTTGCTCGCGGCTTTGTCGAGCTGGCGCGACGCGGAGGTCAGGGCCGCCTGAGCCGCAGTACGGTCACCAGAGTCGGCAACCTCGCGGAAGTTGCGCACCGCGGTCTTGAGCGCCGACTTCACGCTCTTGTTGCGCAGGCGCGCCTTCTCATTGGTGCCGATGCGCTTGATCTGGGACTTGATGTTCGCCACTGAGGAGCCTCGAGGTTCAGGTTGGGTGTGAGTGGATCGCCGCCGCCGGATGGCCGGCCAGCGTGCACGCGGCCGAGCGGACAACCCTGCCAGGCTACCAGCGGGCCCGCTGCCCGCCCAAATCGTTGAGGAGGCCCGGCTTCGGGACGCTCACTGAGATCAGGCGGCAGCCCGCACGGTGACGAGCTCGTACTTGGTGTAGAGGTAGATGCGCACGCCGTCCTGCGCGCTGACCACGTCGGCGACCCGCTCGTCATCGGTGTCGTCGGTCGCATAGATCATCGCCTCGGACTGGGCGTCGGCGTCGGCGTCGGCGAAGTACACCCCGGCGTCAACGGGAGCGAGATCGGTCAGTTCCACCACTACGTAGCGGCCGCCCAGGGATTCGACGAGGGCCCGCATCGCGGGGTCCTTGATGCTGGCGGCGTTCTTGTGAGCGCGGAGCACCTCCTGCCAGTCGTCCTCGCCTGGGGAGGTGTTGACGAGATCGCCGGTCTTGAGCGACATGGCCGGTATCCGGTACTCGACGGCGGCACGGGGGTCGGAGGTCATGGCGATATCTTCCCCGATGCCCGCCGGAGCGCGACAGCCGGGCAGCGCACAGACTCGTGCGACCATGGAGGTCAGCCCATTCGTCATTTCCCGAGGACCCTGCGTGAGCGCTGCACCGACCACCGCCGATCGCACCGACCCGGCAATCATCCGCAACTTCTGCATCATCGCCCATATCGACCACGGCAAGTCGACGTTGGCCGACCGGATGTTGCAGTTGACCGGCGTTGTCGACGGCCGTCAGATGCGCGCGCAGTACCTCGATCGGATGGACATCGAGCGTGAGCGGGGCATCACTATCAAGTCGCAGAACGTCCGGATGCCCTGGACCTCGGGGCAGGACGGCGTCGACTACACCCTGCACATGATCGACACGCCGGGGCACGTCGACTTCACCTACGAGGTCAGTCGCAGCCTGGCCGCCTGCGAGGGCGCGGTGCTCCTCGTCGACGCCGCACAGGGGATCGAGGCGCAGACGCTGGCCAACCTGTATCTCGCACTCGAGAACGACCTGCACGTCATCCCGGTCCTCAACAAGATCGACCTCCCGGCGGCGCAGCCAGACCTGTACGCCGCCGAGATCGCGCACATCATCGGGTGCGATCCCGACGACGTGCTGCGGGTGAGTGCGAAGACGGGCCAGGGGGTCTCGGACCTGCTCGACCTGATCTGCCGCGAGATACCGTCCCCGGTGGGCATTGCCGACGCCGCGCCCCGCGCGATGATCTTCGACTCGGTGTACGACATCTACCGCGGCGTGATCACCTACATCCGGGTGATCGACGGTCAGTTCACTCCGCGCGAGCGCATCAAGATGATGTCGACCGGCGCCACCCACGAACTGCTCGAGATCGGCGTTATCTCGCCGGACCCCAAGCCCACCCTCGGCCTGAGCGTCGGCGAGGTCGGGTACCTGATCACCGGTGTGAAGGACGTGCGCCAGTCCAAGGTGGGCGACACGGTCACCGATGCCGCGAAGCCGGCGACCGAGTCCCTCGGCGGATACCGCGATCCCCGGCCCATGGTGTACTCCGGGCTGTATCCGATCGACGGTTCGGACTACCCGATCCTGCGCGACGCGCTGGATCGACTGCAGCTCAACGACGCGGCCCTGGACTACGAGCCGGAGTCCAGTGCCGCGCTCGGCTTCGGCTTCCGTTGCGGGTTCCTCGGCCTGCTGCACCTGGAGATCACCCGAGACCGGCTGGAGCGCGAGTTCGACCTCGACCTGATCAGCACGGCGCCGAACGTCGTCTACCGAGTGGTGCTCGAGGACGGCACCGAATTCGTCGTGACCAACCCGTCGGACTGGCCTGGCGGCCAGAAGATCGACTCGATCCACGAGCCGATCGTCAAGGCGATGGTGATCGCGCCGAGTGAGTACATCGGCGCGATCATGGAGCTGTGTCAGCAGCGGCGCGGCACGCTTGGTGGCATCGACTACCTCTCCGAAACGCGGGTCGAACTGCGCTACACGCTGCCGCTCGGAGAGATCATCTTCGACTTCTTCGACGCGCTCAAGTCCCGCACCCGTGGGTATGCGAGCCTGGACTACGAAGCAGCGGGCGAGCAGCCGGCCGACCTCGTCAAGGTCGACATCCTGCTCCAGGGCGAAGCCGTCGACGCATTCTCCGCGATCGTGCACAGGGACAAGGCCTACAGCTACGGCACGATGATGACCGGCAAGCTTCGCCAGCTCATTCCGCGCCAGCAGTTCGAAGTACCGATCCAGGCCGCGATCGGGTCGCGGGTGATCGCCCGCGAGAGCATCCGCGCGATCCGCAAGGATGTGCTGGCCAAGTGCTACGGCGGTGATATCACCCGCAAGCGCAAGCTCCTGGAGAAGCAGAAGGAGGGCAAGAAGCGGATGAAGATGGTGGGGCGGGTCGAGGTGCCCCAGGAGGCCTTCATCGCCGCGCTGTCGACCGGCGACTCGGCCGAACCCAAGAAGTGATGCCGGCGCTCCCGTCCGGGCGGGAGCGACCGAGGAGGTAGCCGAACCGCTAGGGCTACGGCTCGATCACGATCTTGCCGATCAGGTCCCCGCCAGCCATCGCGGTCAGGCCCTGGCCGATCTCTGGCAGCGGGAGGATCCGATCGATGCGCGGGCGGATGCCGGTCGCCAGCAGGAAGGCGATCAGCTCACCCAGCTCGGTCTTGGTCCCCATCGTCGAGCCGACCACCTGCAGCTGCAGGAAGAAGATCCGATTGAGGTCCGCGGGCGGGTTCGCCCCCGACGTCGCGCCTGAGATGACGACTCGCCCGCCCGGACGCAGCGCCCGCAGCGAGTGCGACCAGGTGGCCTCGCCGACCGTTTCCATGACCGCGTCCACCCGCTCGGGCAGCCGAGCGCCTGACTCGAAGGCCTCGTGGGCACCGAGTTCGAGGGCGGTCTGCCGTTTGGCCTCGGTGCGTGCGGTGGCAAACACCCGCAGCCCGGCCGCACGCGCCATCGTGATGCAGGCGCTGGCCACGCCACCGGTCGCGCCCTGAACCAGCACCGTCTGGCCCGGCCGCAGCCCGGAGTTCACGAACAGCATGCGATACGCCGTGAGCCAGGCGGTGGAGAGGCAGGCCGCCTCGGTGAAGGAGAACGCCTCCGGCTTGGGAACCACGTTGCGCTTGGGGACCACGACGTACTGGGCGATCGATCCCTGGTGCTTCTCCGACAGGAGCGAGCGCCCCGGGTCCAGGGTCTCGTCGCCGGTCCAGTCCGGTGCGTTGATGACCGAGTGGACGACCACCTCCTGTCCGGTGGTCTCGTCGATCCCGGCCGCATCGCAGCCAAGGATCATCGGGAGCCGGTCGGCGGTGATGCCGACACCTCGCAGCGTCCACAGATCGTGGTGGTTCAGGCTCGCCGCGCGCACGGCGACCCGGGTCCAGCCCTCGGGCACGCTCGGGTCCGGGCGCTCCCCAATGGTCAGGCCGGCCAGCGGGTCGTCGGGATTGAGGGATTCGGCATAGGCGGCAAGCACAGGCTGACCCTAGGTCAAGGCGAGATCGGTGAGTTCGGCGGGCACGGCCGCCAATGCCTTGGTGATCGCCCCCGCCAGTTCGCGGGCCGCCTGAGCCGACAGCTCGAGTGCCACCCGCGCCGACGGGCCGCGGGAGGGGTCGGTCAGGTCGATATTGAGCGTGTGCTCATGCATGGCGTGGACCGGGTGGTCGAAGTACACGGTCGCGTCGGTGACGGCGAACCAGGCGCCCTGAGGGCCCTTGGCGCTGCCGTCGACGGTGGTGCGGAACGTTTCGTAGGTGCACACGTCAGCTCCCCAGCCGGGCGCCGAAGAACGCGCTGATGCGCTCCCAGCCGTCATTGGCGGCCGCGACGTTGTAGGACGGCCGGTCCGTTGCGAAGAACGCATGCCCGGCGCCGTCATAGGAGTGGAACTCGTGCACCTTGTCGTGAGATGTCAGGATCTGGTCCAGTTCGTCGACCTGTTCTGGGCTCGGGTGCGAGTCCAGCTTGCCGAACAGGCCGAGCAGGGGGGCCCGCAGGTTCGGCAGTTGGTCGACCAGGTTCGTCTTGAACGGGCCACCGGGCGGTGGCGTGCCGGTCACGAAGGCGCCGTAGCAGTCGACCGCGGCGTCGAGGTCGAGGTGGCAGGCCGCCAACACTGCCTGCCGCCCGCCGGAGCAGTACCCAATGACGGCACACCTGCCGTTGGATGTCGCCAGTGAACGCAGGTGGGCGAGCGCGCCGGCCACGTCGCCGACAAGGCGGTCGTCGGGGACGCCGCCATTGGCC
>JALYIS010000202.1 GCA_030775705.1 Actinomycetota bacterium | reverse complement strand
GTGGGGCAAGGCGGGCGATCTCTACGGGCGAAAGCGTGTCTTTCAACTGGCGATCGTGGTCTTCCTCGTCGGCAGCGTCCTGTGCGGGGCGGCGCAGAACATGTACGAACTGATCGCCTTCCGCGGCGTGCAGGGGATCGGCGGCGGGGGCCTGATCTCGCTGGTCTTCGCAATCATCGGCGACGTCATTCCGCCCAGGCAGCGCGGCCGCTACCAGGGGTACTTCGGTGCGGTCTTCGGCGTTTCGAGCGTTGTTGGTCCGTTGCTGGGCGGCTTCGCCGTCGACAACCTGAGCTGGCGGTACATCTTCTACGTCAATCTCCCCCTGGGCATCGCAGCACTGGCGGTCACCAATCGGGTGCTGAGGTTGCCGGCTCGCACGCGGCAGGTCCGTATCGACTGGTGGGGCGCGGTCCTGCTCGTCGCCGGCGTCTCCTGCATCCTCCTGGGCACCCAGTCGGGCGGGACGGACTACCCCTGGGCGTCGGTCCAGATCGTCGGGCTGTTCGCCGTCGGCGCAGTCTTGCTCGGGGGATTCGTGGTGCGGGAGCGTCTGGCTCCCGAGCCGATCCTGCCGCTGGAACTGTTCAGGCTGCAGATCTTCACGGTGTCGAACATCATCGCGTTCGTGAGCGGCGTCGCAATGTTCGGTGCGCTTGCGTTCCTCCCGCAATACCTGCAACTGGTCCATGGCGTTTCCGCAACTGCATCAGGGCTACTGCTCTTGCCACTGCTCATGGGCCTGCTCGTCATGAGTATCAGTTCCGGGCGCTACATCTCGCGCACCGGGCAGTACCGGTGGTTTCCGCTCGCGGGTACAGCATTGGTGACCACCGGGCTCGTCTTGCTGACCCGGCTCGGGGCGCATACCCCCCTGCCGGTCGTCGGTGTCTACATCCTCGTGTTCGGCGCCGGCCTCGGGCTGTTCATGCAGGTGCTCACGCTGGTGGTCCAGAATGCGGTGCCGATGCGCCTCATGGGAGTTGGCACTTCAGCCGTCACCTTCTTCCGGTCGATGGGGGGAGCGATCGGAGCATCGGCGCTAGGAGCCGTGCTCACCGCGCGGATCGCCACGGAATTCGTACGGTACGTGCCGCCGGCAGACCTCGCTCATGGCGCCAAGGTCACCCAGCTCATCCAATCGCCAGCAGCACTCAACGCGCTCAGGCACACCAATCCCGCCCTGCACGAGGGCATCATCCAGGCCTACTCGCATGCCATCGACACCGTGTTCCTGATCGCGGTTCCGGTGTCCGTGCTGAGCGTGATCGCTGCCCTGTTCATCAAGCAGACACAGCTTCGAGGCAGTGCAGGGCCGCAGACGGACAGGCCCCCGCCGGTCTCCGGATCGGCGGCTCGGGCGCCCACGCCGAGCAGCACGGCCGGCGTTGGCGGGGCAACCGTTGCCGGTGGTGTGGTCTAGGTGCCCGGGGTGACGATCTCGGCCGGCTACGGCGCCGGCGGCAGCGTGGTCGCCCCCGCGGTGGCCGTGCTGTTGGGCTTCACGCTCCTCGACCGGGCTATGAGTTCCGCGGTCGCTGCCCAGTTGTCGGTCTCGGTCGAGGAGGCCGAATGCGGTGTACCGAAACGATCGGCGACCGACCGGTTCATGTCCCTGCTCGCTCCCCTGGCCGGTGGTGTCCTCGGCGCCGGCACCGACGCCGCGCCACCTGAAGCGTCCGTACCCGTGCCGAACGAGTCGCAGGTGTTCCGGGACCAGGCCGAACTGATCATCCGTAGCGCCCTGCCCGCCGGTGCAGTCGTGTTGGGCCGAGCGGGCGCCGCCGTGCTGCGGGCCGAGCCCGGCGTGCTGCGGGTCCGCCTGTTCGGGCCGGTGGCGGCGTGCATCGTCCAAGCGCAGCGCATCGAGCACGTCACCGACCAGGTGGCTCGCCAGCGGCTGCACGCCGTCAACCAGGCGCGACGCCTCTACGTGCAGCGCCTGTACCAGATCGACATCGATGACCCGTCGCTTTTCCATCTCCAGATCGACACCACCGCGATCCCTCTAGACGCATGCGCGGAGCTGATCGCCGCGGCCTATCACCAGCTCGTTCAGGCAAAGGCCTGATCTGCCGGCTCTCGTGATCCTTGCGGGGGTGCGGGTCCCGTCATTATTGTTAGTTCATCGAACGAAGATTGTTAGTTCATCGAACGAAGCTGGGTGGAGGAGCCGTGACTGTCGCTGAGAAGGTGGCCCCGCTGGCGCGGGCCGCGTTCGGAGCAGAGGTGCCGATCGCCATTCGGTGCTGGGACGGTAGTGAGGCCGGCCCGGAGACCGCGAGGATTCGACTCAAGATCAACAGTCGGCGAGCGCTACGCCGGATGCTGTGGGCACCGAACGAACTCGGGTTCGCGCGAGCCTACGTTGCAGGCGAGGTCGAGCTGGAGGGCGATCTGTTCGCCGCGCTCGACGAGTTGGAGCGAGTGGCCGCGCCGGGTGAGGGCGCCGGCGTCGTCGTGGACGCGGCTACGAAGAAGGCGCTGGCCAAGGCGGTGCTGCAGCTCGGTGTGCTGGGGCTGCCGCCCGCTCCACCGCGTGAGGAGGCCCGCCTGGTCGGGCACCGACACAGCAAGGGTCGCGATGCCTCGGCAATCGCCCATCACTACGACGTCGGCAACGATTTCTACCGGGTTGTCCTCGGCGAATCGATGACGTACTCGTGCGCGTTCTGGGCACAGCAGCCTTCCGCCACCTTCGGTCTGAACGAAGCGCAATTCGCCAAGTGCGACCTCGTGGCGCGCAAACTCGCCCTGGCCCCGGGCAAGCGCGTGCTCGACGTCGGTTGCGGCTGGGGCACCTTCGCCCTGCACGCGGCACGGACCTACAAGGCACATGTGGTCGGCGTGACCTTGTCCGCGGAACAGGCCGCCTATGCGCAGAAGCGGATTGCCGAAGAAGGCGTCTCGGACCTCGTGGAGATCCGCGTTCAGGACTATCGGGAGGTGGCCGACGGACCTTATGACGCGATCTCCAGCATAGGTATGGCCGAGCACGTCGGCGCTCAGCGGCTTCCCGAGTACTCCGCTGATCTATTCGCCCTGCTGCGCCCGCAGGGCCGCCTGCTGAACCACGCCATCTCGCGCCGGCCAGGTCCCAGAACCGAGTTCAGTCCCACGTCGTTCATCGACCGGTACGTCTTCCCTGACGGTGAACTCCTACCGATGGCCACGATGATCGAGGTCCTCGAGGGCGCGGGCTTCGAGGTGCGCGACGTCGAGTCGCTGCGAGAGCACTACGCCCTGACGTTGCGCGAGTGGGTGGCGAACCTGGAGCGCGGGTGGGAAACGGCAGCGCGGGTGACCAGCCCGGCGCGGGCTCGGATCTGGCGGTTGTATATGGCGGGGTCGGCCCTGGCGTTCGAGTCGAACCGAATCGGCGTGAACCAGGTTCTTGCGGTCAAACCAGACCCGCGTGGCGCGTCAGGCCTGAGCCGGACCCGCGACTGGTAGTCGCGTGGCCGCCGAGCACAGTCCGGATGGGAAACCTATCCTTGACGCGTGACTGACAGCGGGTATGCCAAGCGTGACCGGAGTGCGGGAGAAGCTGTGGTCGTCACCGTGCCTGAACATCCGAGCCTGCGTGAACGGTCGAACGGCTGGCTCTACGCGGCGGTCACGACAAACCCGCCGCGGGGCCACGTCGACGGGCTGACCAGGTGGATCGTCCTCACTCGCGCAGCGGTCTTGCCGATGACGTTCGTCGCTGGCCTGCTCGCCGGCCTGCTAGCGGTACGCCACGCCGGGTTCTCGTGGAGGTACTTCCTGCTTGCGCTACTCGGTATCACGTTGGCGCACGTGGCCAACAACGTGATGAACGACCTGTTCGACACTGAGGTGGGGCAGGACACCGCGGCGTATCCCCGTGCGCAGTACGCCCCCCATCCCATCCTGTCGGGCATCACCACGCGTCGCCGCCTTGCCACGATCGCCGTGGGCGTCAACCTCGCCGACCTGGCGATCATGCTGGTCTTGGTGGCGGCTCGTGGCCTCTGGGTGCTCGCCTTCGCGGTCACCGGATTCCTGCTGAGCTACGCCTACACCGCGCCGCCGCTTCGGCTCAAGAAGCGCGGCTTGGGCGAGCTGGACGTGCTGCTGACCTGGGGACCACTAATGGTGGCCGGTACCTACTACTCGGCGTGTGGCCACCTGCCGTGGCAGGTCTGGGTGGCGAGCCTGCCCTACGCATTGCTGTGTGGCGCGGTCCTCATGGGCAAGCACACCGACAAGATCCCGTTCGACGCGCCACTGGGTATCCGGACCGTGCCCGTCCTGCTCGGCAAACAGCGTGCCCTGCTCGTGACGCGAGGGTTGATCGCGGGCTACTACGTGCTACTCGTCGCTGCGGTTGCGACCAGGACGCTTCCCTGGCCCGCGCTGCTCGGCCTGCTGTCAATGAAGTCGGCCCACACGGTCTGGGGACCGCTGTCCAAGCCCGCTCCAAACGCCAAACCCAAGGGCTTCCCGGTCTGGCCGCTCTGGTACGCCGCGTGGACGTTCCTGCACACCCGCAATGCCGGCGCCTTTCTCGTCGCCGGCGTGGGCCTGGCTGCGGCGTTCGACATCACCGCGTTCTGAGATCGACACACCCACCTCTCAACCGGTTGCGGTCGGTTCGGTCGAGCCCTTGACCTTTCGCCAGCCGCCGGCTCGATTGTTGGCGATGATCTGCCTCAGCATCGCGGTCAGTGCCGCCTCGTCGATGTGGCCGCCGCGTTTGACTGCGATCGTGCGTGCTGTCTTGTTGTCGTGTCCGCCGGTGATGATGGACGCGGGGTCTGCCACGATCGCGCCGTCGTAGAGAAACAGGTTGACATGGTCCTTCGCGGCAAGTAGCGCGCATACGTTGCCGTCCAGGACGAAGTAGGGCTGCACGGTGCGCTTGATCGTCTCGGTGATTGCGGGGTCGGCGGCGTGCACCAGGTCACGCAGCCGTTTGCAGATGTCGCGTTGCCACGGTGGGAGCTGGGCGAGGTAGTCGTCGACCCGCGGATCGGTTGGGTAGCCCATCCAGTGAGGGTAGGCGGCCTGCCGGGCGCAGACGGGCGCAGACGGGCGATGTCGGCGCGCGGCCATAGGGTGGAGGTCATGGCGAACGGGCAACTGACTCTGATGGCGGTACACGCGCACCCCGACGACGAGGTGACCGGGACGGGAGGGGTCCTCGCGCGGTGTGCCGCCGAGGGCATCCGGACCGTGCTGGTGACCTGTACCGACGGCAGCTGTGGGGACGGCCCCGGCGGGGTGAAGCCAGGGGAGCCCGGGCACGACCCCGCTGCGGTGGCGGCCATGCGCCGCGACGAGCTCGAGGCAAGCTGCGCGATCCTCAAGGTCGATCACATTGAACTGCTCGGCTACACCGACTCGGGGATGATGGGCTGGGCCACCAATGAGGTGCCGGGGTCGTTCTGGACCACTCCGGTCGACCGGGCGGCGGCCAGGCTTGGTGAGCTGATCGCTCGGTATGAGCCCGATGTCGTGGTGACCTACGACGAGAACGGCTTCTACGGCCACCCGGACCACATCCAAGCGCACCGGGTCACTATGGCTGCCGTCGACGCCGTGGCGGGGCCGGCGAAGGTCTACTGGACCACCGTGCCGCGCTCCATGTTCGTCGAGTTCGGCAAGCTCATGCGCGAGCTCGGTGCGGACTGGGAAGAGCCGGACCCGTCGGCCGATTCCGGAGAGCCTGAGATCGGCCTGCCCGATGAACAGATAACGACCTGGGTGGACACCAGCGAATTCGGGGATCAGAAATTCGATGCGATGGGCGCTCACGCCAGCCAGAGCGAAAACATCTTCTTTCTGCGGATGGGAAGGGAAAGGTTCACCGCGATGATGGGCCTCGAGACGTTCGTGCGCGTCAGGGATACCACGGGAGCCGCCCTGCCAGAGGACGACCTGTTCGCCGGGCTTCGCAAGCGACCCAGAGATATCGCCGGATCGCGAGCGATATCGGCTGATTCGCCCGACTGAAACTTTTGGTTTGGCCGGTCCAGGTTTAGTCTGTGTTTAGTCTGAAGCCGACGGGGAGTTCCTGCCGGGCAGGCGACGGGGGACACCATGACCGGATCTCATCGCTCGACCGGTGCGCGCCGCCGCGGGAACCGCGTGCAGATGCTCGTCGGCGCAGCGCTGGTCGCGGCGATCGCCATCGTGATCGTTAAGGTTGCCCTGAGCGGGAACGGCACCAATCCACGGGGCACTCCGGCCGCCCAAGAGACGCCGACCACAGCCTCCACAGCGGCTGCGGTGACGACCGTGCCTGCTCCTGCGGCGACCCCGCCAGCAGGGTCGGGGGCTTCCCCTGGCGCCTCAGCGAGCGGCTACTTGTCCCCCGCGGCATCGGCGGCCTCGGGCGCGACGGCGACCACCCACGCCGCGCCACTCACGTACACCGTGAAGCCGGGCGACAACCTGTCCGTCATCGCGGCGTGGTTCAAGCTGCACGGCTACGGCGGGCTGTACGAGGCAAACAAGGCCGTCCTCGGTGACAATCCCGACCTCATCCATCCGGGGCAAACGATCACGGTCTCGGGCACCGGGCTGACTACCGGGAGTTGAGCCTGCGGTGGCCGCTACCCGGATCGCGACGCCGACGCGAGAATGTCGATCCTGGGTCTCCCGGTTCGTCGGGAGAGTACTTACCCACTCGCGAGAAGGAGCGACTCCATGCAGTTTCTCATGTTGGTCTGCCGTGACAACGAGCCAGTCGAGGCGCCGGCCGGGCCTGGCGGGGACGTCGAGGAGTGGGTGGACACCATGGACGCCCGCGGAGTCAGGGTCGCTGGCGACCGGCTGGCGCACGAACGTGAGGCATCGGTGGTGCGCGTCCGCGGCGGGCGGGTGCTGGTGACCGACGGCCCGTTCCTGGAGACGAAGGAAGCTCTTGCCGGCTTCGACCTGCTCGACTGCCGTGACCTGGCCGAGGCGATCGAGGTCGCCGCTGCGCACCCGGCCGCGGCCACTGCCGTCATGGAGATCAGGCCCATCTGGGTGGACTGAGCCGCCCAGCCGGGTAGGGACCCGATTGCATCCGCCGACTGCGGGTAGAGACTGGACCTGATCCCCGCGCAGAGGAGTTCATGGTGACGACGCAGACGGACCAGATGACCAACGAGGCACCGGCCAGTGCCGCGGTGCGCGACGTGCATGGCCGAGAGTTGCGCTTGGCCAGCCCGCCGGTGTTCGAGTCGGTCGATGAGGAGCGGGCCCACCGCAAGGCGAAGCTCGCCGCTGCCTTCCGCATGTTCAGCAAGGCAGGTCTCGATGAGGGCGTCGCGGGCCACATAACCGTCCGCGATCCGCGGGACCCGAGGACGTTCTGGGTCAACCCGTTCGGCATGCATTTCAGCATGATTCGCAGTAGCGACCTGGTGCGCGTTGACGAGGACGGTCAGGTCGTGGAGGGTGACCGCGCCGTCAACGGTGCTGCGGTCGCGATCCACTGCGCCGTTCATGCTGCTCGGCCGGACGTCCTGGCCGCCGCCCATGCCCATGGTCCGTACGGGAAGACCCTCTCGTCGCTCGGGGTGACGATTGAACCGCTGACGCAGGACGCCTGCGCGTTCTATGACGACGTCGCCACCTTCGACAGCTACACGGGGGTCGTGCTGGACAAGGAGGAGGGGCGCCGCATCGGGACCGCCCTGGGAACGAAGAAGGCGATCATCCTGCGCAACCACGGCATGCTGACGGTCGGCGCTTCGGTCGACAGCGCTGCGTGGTGGTTCCTGACCCTGGAGCGAACTGCCCAAGCCCAGTTGACCGCGTACGCCGCAGCCTCGGGATACGGCATCAAGCCCATCCAGATCGGTGCGGAGGCGGCTGAGCTGACCCGCTCGCAGATCGGCTACGAATTCGCCGGGTGGTTCCAGTTCCAGCCGATTTGGGAGCGGATCAGCCGCGACAACGCTGACATCTTCGAGTAGCCCGACGAACCGACGTCGGTGGGACGGCCTAGCTGCCATGGGTGCTCGACCGCGTGTCGCCGCAGACGTCGGTCAAAGTGTGTCGCCAGAGCACCCGCCAGCACCTAAGATCGGCCTCGCGGCTGCACGCTTCCCGCCGAACCCATCGACGAGAAAGCCTCTCTGGTGACCTTGACCGACACGTCCTTGCATGTCCCTGACCACCTCAAACCCGCGGACGGACGGTTCGGTTGTGGTCCGTCCAAAGTCCGCCCCGAGGCGCTACGCGCGCTGGCCGAGCGCTCCGACCTGATGGGGACCTCCCACCGCCAGGCACCGGTGAAGACCCTCGTCCACGAGCTGCGGGAGGGCTTGCGCGCGCTGTTCGACGTGCCGGACGGCTATGAGATCCTGCTCGGCAACGGCGGCTCCACGGCATTCTGGGATGCCGCGGCAGCCGGTCTGATCAGGCGACGGTCGCTGCATCTCGTCTATGGTGAATTCACGCAGAAGTTCGCGTCGGTGGCCGGCGGGGCTCCGTTCCTCGAGGATCCGATCGTGGTCAAGACCGACCCCGGCACCGCACCGGCGCCCGTCGGGAACCCGGACGTCGACATCATCGCCTGGGCCCACAACGAGACGTCGACCGGTGTGATGGTTCCGGTTGTCCGGCCGGCCGATGCCGACGATGCGCTGGTGGTCGTCGACGCGACCTCCGGTGCCGGTGGACTTCCGCTCGATGCAGGACAGGCTGACGTCTACTACTTCGCACCGCAGAAGTCCTTCGGCTCCGACGGTGGCCTCTGGATCGCCCTGGCCAGCCCCCGCGCGATCGAGCGCATCACCGAGCTGGCCGGTTCGACCGACCGGTGGATCCCGCAGTCGCTCAATCTCGGCACGGCACTCGACAACTCCCGGCAGGACCAGACCTACAACACCCCCGCCCTGGCGACGATGCTGCTCTTCGAGGACCAGGTGCGATGGATGAACGACGGCGGCGGCCTGGACTTCTGCGTCGACCGGACGACGGCGTCGTCTGACCTTCTGTACGGCTGGGCCGACAGATCGAGCTTCGCGAACCCGTTCGTGAGTGACCCGGCGCTGCGGTCGCTGGTGGTTGGCACAATCGACTTCGCCGAGACGGTCGATGCTGCGCGGGTGGCGAAGGTGCTTCGCGTCAACGGCATCGTCGACGTCGAGCCGTACCGCAAGCTGGGCCGCAACCAGCTGCGCGTCGGTATGTTCCCGGCCGTCGAGCCATCCGACGTCCTGGCGCTGACCGGGTGCATCGACTGGGTTGTGGAGCAGCTCGGATGAAGGTGCTCGTCGCAGAGAACATCGGCGACTCCGGGATTGGCCTGCTGTGCTCGGCGGGGCTGGAGGTCGATCTCGGCATGGGCTGGACTCGCGCCGAACTGGAACAGCGGATCGCCGGCTACGAGGGCATCTTGATCCGGTCGGCGACGCAGGTCGACGCGGACCTGCTCGCCAAGGCGGACCGCCTACGCGTGGTCGCACGGGCTGGCGTGGGCGTGGACAACGTCGATGTCGACGAGGCCACCCGGCGCGGGGTGATCGTGGCGAATGCTCCCCAGTCCAACGTGATCACCGCCGCCGAGCACACGATGGCGTTGATGTTGGCGCTCGCGCGTCAGGTACCCCAGGCTCACGCGTCGCTGGTTGGCGGGGCGTGGGAACGGTCGAAGTTCACCGGGGTCGAACTCAGCGAGAAGACTCTCGGCATCCTGGGCTTCGGTCGGATCGGCCAACTGGTGGCGGCGCGGGCCCGTGGATTCGGGATGCGCGTGATCGCATACGACCCGTACCTGTCCGAGGAGCGCTATCGCGAGCTCAGCGTCGAGCGGGCGGTGACGCCGGCCGAGATCTACGCGGTCGCCGATTTCGTGACCGTCCACCTGCCGAAGACGAAACAGACGCAGGGCTTTCTCAACGCTGCTGCGTTCGCGCAGATGAAGCGCGGTGTGCGGATCCTCAATGTGGCGCGTGGCCCGCTCGTCGTCGATGCCGACCTGCAGGAAGCGCTGGACAGTGGCCACGTCGCCGGCGCGGCGCTGGACGTGTTCGCGACGGAACCGATCACCGAGCACCCGCTGTTTGGCTACCCCAATGTCGTCGTGACCCCGCACCTGGGTGCATCGACGGTCGAAGCCACCGAGCGGGCCGGCTACCAAGCTGCCGAGCAGGCAGTCGCCGCCCTGACCGGCGGCGCGGTGACGACCGCGGTCAACCTGCCCGCGATCGCGCCGGATGATCTCGAGGCGGTGAGCCCGTTCGTCGGACTGTGCACGAGCCTCGGTCGCATTGCATGGGCGCTCGGCCCCGGCACGTCGTTGGATGCGGTCGACGTCGAGTACCTCGGCCGCATCGGCGATCGCGACAGTCGGCTGCTCACGATTCAGGTCGTCAAGGGCATGCTGGACGGTCGTACCGAGGAAGACGTCAATGACGTCAACGCGGTCTCGCTGGCGCAGTCGCGCGGCATCTCGGTCACCGAAAGGCGCAGCCCGACTGCACACGACTTCACGGACCTGATCCGAATCGAGACGCGCAGTGGGGAGACGACCACGCGCGTCGTCGGCACGGTGCTCGGGCGGCGCAATCGGCCGCACCTGCTCGAAGCCTGGGGTTCGCGCTTCAACATGCAGCTCGAGGCGTACCTGGCAATCTTCCGGTACCGCGATCAGCCAGGAATGCTTGGGCGGGTAGGCACCACCCTGGGCGATGCCGGTGTGAATATCGTCTCGGCGGCGGTGGGAAGGCGGCCGGCAGAGGACGACGGTGAGGCTGTGATGGTCGTGACGACTGATGCCCTGGTGCCCGCGACGGTGCTCGCGGCGCTGACCTCGGCGCCCGACTTCTTCGACGCGCGGGCCGTCAGCATCTGAGCGTCAGCGTTCGACCGGCTGGACGGTGACGGCTCAGCCGATCAGGTGAGCCGTCCGTCGCCAGTTCACGGTGGGGCGCTCGTTAGCGGGTGCGGGCGAATCGCGCTGCGAGTGGCCACGGAGCCGGCGTCGAGTCCGACCGTGATGTCCGGGATGCAGGACAGGCCGGGCGGCGCGCGCGTCCGCACGAACGTGGGCCGCGGCCGGCGCGCCTCGCGCGCCATAAC
>JALYIS010000201.1 GCA_030775705.1 Actinomycetota bacterium | reverse complement strand
TGATTCCCCGAGCGGTGAACTGGGGCGCGCCGGCCCAGGCGTTGTACTCGGCGCGCACCGCCTGGGCGGTGGCCAGCCCGTGGCGCTGGATGACGGACTGGAGCCAGGCATAGACGAGCTTTTCGTCGGCGCTGCGGGTCTGCTCGGACTTGGCCACATCCCCCTGGATAGCGACCCACAGCTCGGCCAGCACGTCGGTGCGGGAGTACGTCTGCACCCGCGCCGCGTCCGAGGCCGGTAGCTGGTGGTCGGTGAGGACTTGGCTGACCGCGCCAGACTCCATCCGCGCCAGCGCCGCCCCCTGCGCCGGGGTGGCAAGGTACTGGTCGCGATCGGTTCCCGTCGGCGCGGTGGGCACGTTGAGCACCGGCACTACGGTTGCCGGCGCTGGCACCGGGTCCGGTGGCAACGTCAGCGACCCTCCCGACACCGTCAACCCGCAAGACAGGCACGCGCCCGGCGGCATAGCCGGCGCCGTGAGGTTTGACCCTGACGGCGGCGCCGGCGTCGGTGCCCCGGTCGCCGGGGTACCCGCTACCGCCCGTGGCGCACCCACCAGTCCCACCACGAGCGCAACGACTATGGCCACGACCGTCGGTACGGCGCGCAGTGACGGGTGACCGGGACGGGACTGGCTGGCACTCAACGCGACTCCTGACGACTGCGGACTTCCTCCGTCAGGGCAGACGTCAGCGTGGGGGCTCGATTGCATGCTCAGCGCAAGAGTGAGATATCACCCAAATGCGACCACGGGCTCCTCAGTTCGGATACGCGTCTCGGCTCTCGCCGGGGGCGGATCTGGTCGGCCGCCGCCGGTCAGTGGTCGGTGATCGGGGCTGCTGTGTGTTCGTCGGGGGAGTAGCCCACCACGTCCGCGCCCGCGTCGGGTTGGGTCACCACCGCCGGGCTGAGGGTGAGCTGCGCGCCGGAGTCCACCGGGCTGGCGGGCGAGCGGACCGCCGTGCCGAGCTCGTCGGCAGCGACGTTGAGCGGGTGGTGGCAGGCGGTGAGGTGGCCGTCCTCGAACTGTGCCAGCGGAGGTTCGACCTCGCGGCACAGGTCGGTCGCGTAGTGGCACCGGGTGTGGAATCGGCAGCCGGACGGCGGATCGATCGGGCTCGGCAGCTCACCTTGTGCGAGCTTCGTCCGGTCGCGCTTGGCCCGGTCCGGATCGGCGATCGGGATCGCGGCCAGCAGGCTCGCGGTGTATGGGTGCTTTGGCGCGGCATAGAGCGACCCGGAGTCGGCGAGTTCGACGATCTTGCCGAGATACATCACCGCGATCCGGTCCGACACGTGGCGCACGACGCTCAGGTCGTGAGCGACGAAGATGTAGGACAGGCCGAGGTTGTCCTGCAAGCCGTCGAGGAGATTGACGACCTGCGCCTGCACCGAGACATCGAGGGCAGACACCGGCTCGTCCAGGATGATCAGCTGGGGCTGCGCGGCGAGCGCGCGCGCGATGCCGATGCGCTGGCGCTGGCCGCCGGAGAACTCGTGCGGGTAGCGCTGCGCATGCTCGGGGTCGAGCCCGACCTGGCGCAGCAGGTCGCCGATCGCCTCCCGCTCGCGCTTGGGATCACCCTTGCGCAGGCGCAGCCCGGCGCCGACGATCTGGCTGACGCGCTTGCGCGGGTTGAGCGAGGCCTGCGGATCCTGGAACACCATCTGCACCTCGCGCCGGAACGGGCGAAGCGCGCGATTGCGCTTGCGGGTCAGGTCGGCGCCGCGGAAGCGGATCGAGCCCTGGGTCGGGTCGTTGAGCCGGACGATCGTGCGTGCCAGCGTCGTCTTGCCGCAGCCGGACTCGCCGACCAGCCCGAGCGTCTCACCACTGCGCAGGGTCAGTGTGACGTCATCGACCGCACGCACGAACCCCTTCCCGCGCCCGAATGCGCCGCCGCGGACGGCGAACCACACCCGCAGATGGTCCAGCTCCAGCAATGCGGTCGCCGTGTCCGGCTCGTTGTCGACTTCGCCCGCGGTCATCAGGCGGTCTTTCCGGTGGCGGGCAGCCCGATCGCGCCGTCCACCAGGCGCAGGGTGCGTTTGGCGGCGGCGTCGAGGTGGCAGCGGTCCGGGTGGCCGCCGACCGGATCGGCGCTACGAAGTTCTGGTTCGGTCTCGCAGACCGGCATCCGGTGCGGGCAGCGGGTGATGAAATGACACCCGGCCGGGGGATTGAGTAGCGACGGAGGCGACCCGGAGATCGTCGGCAGCCGCTCGGGCGGTTCGCGGTCGATCCGGGGCACCGAGCCGAGCAGCCCCCAGGTGTAGGGGTGCATCGGGTCCTTGAACAGCTCCCGCAGACCCGCCGCCTCGACCACCCGCCCGGCATACATCACGATCACCCGGGAGGCGACCTCGGCGACCACGCCCAGATCGTGGGTGATGAGCAGCACCGCGACCCCGGTCTCGGCGCGCAACGACTCGATCTCGGCGAGGATCTGCGCCTGGATCGTGACATCCAGGGCCGTCGTCGGCTCGTCGGCGATGAGGATCTCCGGCGAGCACGACAGTGCCATCGCGATCATCACGCGCTGGCGCATGCCACCGGAGAACTGGTGCGGAAACGCCTGCGCCCGTTCGGCGGCACGCGGGATGCCGACCTGAGTCAGCAGGTCCACCGCGCGGGCTCGGGCGGCCGCCTTGGACACCTTCTCGTGTGCCCTGATCTGCTCGGCGATCTGGTACCCGACCCGGTAGACCGGCGTCAGCGCACTCATCGGGTCCTGAAAGATCATCGAGATCCGCTTGCCGCGGATCCGTCGCAGATCGTTGTCGCCCGCATGGATCAGCTCGGTGCCGTCGGCGAGGGTGGCCGTGCCGCTGATGTCGGCATTGGGGGAACGAGTTAGCCCCATCAGGGTCATCGCGCTGACCGACTTGCCCGAGCCGGACTCACCGACGATCGCCAGGACCTCGCCCCGCTCCAGCGTGAACGACACGTCGTCCACCGCGCGCACGGTCCCCTGCTCAGTGCGGAAGCTCACCCGCAGGTTCTGTACGTCGAGCACCGTGGCGCTGGTGGCGCCGTGAGGGACAGCACCGCTCGTGCGGGGGTCGCTCATGAGGACGCGCTCCTGATCCGCGGGTCGAGCACCGCGTAGACGACGTCGACGATCGCGTTCATCAACACCACGAAGAACGCGCCCAGCAAGGTGACCACCAGCACGGGGGGCACGTCGAGGGAGCGCACCGACTGGGCGGCGTACTGGCCGATGCCGTTGAGGTTGAAGACGACCTCGACCACCAGGGTGGCGCCGCCGATGACCGCGGCGAAGTCCAGGCCCCACAGCGACACGATGGGGATCAGCGACACCCGCAGCACGTGCTTGATCAGCACCCGCGACTTGGACAGACCCTTGGCGTTCGCGGTGCGCACCGCGTCGGTCGTCATCGCCTCCAGCACGCTGGAGCGCAGCACCTGGGCATAGACACCGATGTAGAGGATCGCCAGGGTGAACCACGGCAGGATCAGATGCTGGACCCACTGGACTGGGCTCTGGGTGAGCGGGATGTAGCCGCCGTTGGGGAAGATCGGCGCCTTGTACGCGAAGAAGTACAGCAGCAGCGCGCCGACCACGAACGACGGCGCCGAGATGCCGATGAAGCTCACCGTCGTGATCGCGACGTCGCTGGACTTGCCCTCTCGCAGGGCGCCGATGACCCCGAGGACGATGCCGATCACCAGCCAGACGACCGCGGCACCGACTGCCAGCGACAGGGTCGCGGGCAACCCGCGCTTGATCTGGGAGAAGACGCTGACGTGCTGGGTGTACGACTGGATCTGGCCGGTGAAGATCTGCTTCATGGTACGGAAGTACTGCACGTACTCGGGCTTGTCGAAACCGTAGGCATGGCGCACGTTGGCGATGTCCTGCGCCGTTGCGGTACGCCCGGCGAGCCGCAGCGCGGGGTCCCCGTTCGGGATGGCCACGAAGATCAGGAACGTGAGGATGCTGACCAATGCCAGCACGATGACCGCGGAGGCCGCGCGCTTGATCGCGAACAGGAGCAGGTCCATGTCAGCGCTCCGCCCGGATCCGGGCTCGCGGGTCGAACGCCTGCCGCAGACCGTCGCCAAAGATGTTCACCGCGAGCACGGTCACGATCAGCATGATGCCCGGCACCATCGTCAGGTGCGGGGCGCTGGTGACCAGGTCGACGCCGCCGGCGAGCATGGTCCCCCAGGATGCGTTCGGCGGCTGCACCCCGGCGCCGAGGAACGACAGCGCGGCCTCCAGCACGATCGACTGGGCCAACTGGAGGGCGAAGAACACGATCAGCATCGAGGACAGGTTGGGCAGCACCTCGCTGAAGATGATGCGTACCCGGCCGAAGCCCAGGGTGCGAGCGGCGTCGATGAACTCCCGCTCCCGCAAGGTGAGGACCTCGCCTCTGATCGGGCGCGCCACGTAGGGGATGTAGACGACCCCGATGACCAGCGCCGGCACGAAGTTGGAGCCGCCCGAGATGTGGATCGGCCCGAGGCTGAGTCCGCCGACGGCGAGGCTCACGCCGAGCGCAACGCCGAGCAGCAGCGCCGGGTATGCCCAGATGAGGTCGAGCAGTCGCGAGATCACGGTGTCGGTCCAGCCGCGGAAGAAGCCCGCGGTCACGCCCAGCAGTACCGCCCCGACCATCGTGATGAGGGTCGCCAGCAGGCCAATCTCCAGCGAGTTGCGCCCGCCATAGAGCAGGCGAACCGCGACGTCGCGCCCGTTCGGGTCGGCGCCCAGCAAGAACTTGGAGTGCCACGTCGGCCCGGTCGGGATACCGATGAGGCTGACGACGTTCTTGGTCTTGCCTCCGACGGTGAGGACCTCGCTGATGTGGTTGTCATTGGGGCCGGTATGCGCGATGTGGCTGGCGTACCACGGGGCGAGCAGCGCGAGGATCACTACGAGGACGAACACCGCGCCGAAGAACAGCGCGACCTTGTTGCGGCGCAGGCGGTGCAACGCCAGGCGCAGCGGGCTGGTGCCATGCGATGGGGTACCAGGAGATTGGGAGGTGT
>JALYIS010000200.1 GCA_030775705.1 Actinomycetota bacterium | reverse complement strand
CCGACCCGCGCGGCTCCGGCCGACCGGTCGCCGGAGCCGCCAACGTCGGCAGCGAGATCGCGCGAGTTCGCGGTCATCGCGCGATCCCGCGGCCGATTCGGTACTCCGCCCAGCGCCGCTGGACCAGTGACCGCGTCGCAGGATCCAGGACGCACTCCGCGGGCCACCCGCCCTCGCGGCGATAGCCCTCGGTAAGGAGCTTGCGGGTGGCATCGATACCGAGTTTGCCACCGAAGAACTGCTCGTAGGAGGCGTGGTCGAGATGGTCGACCGGTCCGACGGTGTGCAGCACGTCGCGGGAGTAGTCCACGTTGCCGAACGCGCGCCACGCCACCTCGGCGTAGTCGTGCACGTCGCAGTCTGCGTCGACCACGACGATCAGCTTGGACAACGACAGCAGACCAGCACCCCACACCGCGTTCATCACCTTCTGGGCGTGCTTGGGGAACCGCTTGTCGATCGAGACGATGCAGCAATTGTGGAACACACCCGCTTCGGGCAGGTCATAGTCGACGATCTCGGGCAGCGTCATCTTGATCAACGGCAGGAAGATCCGCTCGGTCGCCTTCCCGATCGGACCGTCCTCCTGCGGCGGCCGCCCGACCACGATCGTCTGGTATATCGCATCCGCGCGCATGGTCATCGTCTGCACGCGCACGAACGGGAATGGCTCGACAGGGGTGTAGAAGCCGGTGTGGTCGCCGAACGGTCCCTCGGGAAGCCGTTCACCCGGCTCGACCCACCCCTCCAGGACGATCTGAGCGGAGGCGGGCACCTGCAAGGGCACGCTCACACAGTCCACGAGATCGATCCGGTCGCCCTGCAGGAAGCCGGCGAACAGGTACTCGTCGATATCGGCCGGCAGTGGCGCCGAGGCCGCGTAGGTGACCGCCGGCGGGCAGCCGAAAGCGATGGCCACCGGCAGCCGCTCCCCGCGACGCTCGGCGAGCGCGGCATGCGACGTCGAGTCCTTGTGGATCTGCCAGTGCAGGCTGACCGTCCGTCCATCCTGCTGCTGCAATCGGTACATGCCGAGATTGCGCGCACCGGTCTCGGGGTGCTTGGTGTGGGTCAGGCCGAGGTTCAAGAACACCCCGCCGTCCTCGGGCCACGAGGTGATGCCCGGCAGGCTCGACAGGTCGACCTCGTCACCGTGCCGCACGATCTCCTGGCAGGGCGCGACCTTGACGTGTCGCGGCGGGACCGCACGCAGTTGAGATACCTTGCCGAGCGCGTCCTTGAGGCCGCTCAGGCCGTGCGGGATCTCTGGTTTGAGCAGCGCCCCGATCCGGTGCCCGATCTCGTCGAGGTCATCGACGCCCAACGCCTGCGCCATCCGGCGGTAGGTGCCGAACACGTTGATCGCCAGCGGCAGCTCGCCCCGCGTCGGATTCTCGAAGATCAGCGCCGGGCCGTGCTCGCGCACCACTCGCTGAACGATCCCGCTGACCTCCAGATATGGATCGACGGGGGTGGTGACCCGCGCGAGATCGCCGTCGCGCTCGAGCGCGGCGAGAAAGTCCTGCAAGTCTGCATAGCCCACGGTTAACCAGTATCCCGGTACCGTCGCGCCGATGGCACAGGTGCTGCTCGTCGAGGACGACGGCGCGATCTGCCGCGCCCTCCGGGCGCCCTCACCCGCGCCCTCCGGGAGCATGGACACGCGGTCTCGGCGGTCGCATCGGGGATGCCCGCGCTCAGCGCCGCGGTCGAACAGAAGCCAATCGGTCAGGATCCGGTGTTGCGTGGGAGTCGGGCAGGATCCGTTGGCGGGCTGACGATCAGGACGGTGGCCGGGGCGGCTCCGCGGCGCCGATCTGGCACAGCACACCTAGTTCGTCGCGGACACCCCAGTGCTCGGCAAGCCGGTCGCCTTCGGTGCGAAACACGTGGATCGTCGGCATCGTGTAGGGGCGGCCGGCGAAGTCGGCACCGTGCACGGGCGCCACGGAAGTCCCGGTCGCGACGGCCCGTGCGACGATGCGATCGGGCGTGCAGAACATCTCCTCGATCTCGTAGCGGATCGAGAGGACCTGCGTCACGAAGGTGAGGATTTTTGTGTATCCGGCCGGCCCGGGCGCCAACGGGAACGGCGATCCGTGGTCGACGAAGTCGTCGGTGACGACGTCAGGGATACGACTCAGGTCTCGCGAGTTGATCGCCTCGAACACGACGTGGGCAGCAGGCATCGCGGCGTTAACTGTCTCGTTGGTGGTAGCGGCCATGACTTTCCCCTGACGATGTAGAGTGAGCGGAGTCCAATTCCAGTGGAATCAGGTTCCACCAAAGGGAGCACGATGTCAAGCAGTCGCCGCTACGACAGCACCCGCCGTGCCGACGCCGCTCGCGAGACGCAGCGACGAATCATCGCCGCGGCCCGCCACGAGTTGTTGGAACGCGGGTACCAGGCGACCACCCTTGCCGCCCTCGCCGGACGTGCCAGTGTGAGCCAACAGACCATCTACAACTCCGTAGGCAGCAAAGCGGCGGTCCTGAAAGCCGTATACGACGTCCAACTCGCCGGTGACGACGAGCCGATCGCCATGAACGCTCGTCCGGAGTTCCATGCCGTGATGTCCCAACGCAGCGTGCCTGCGACGCTGCGCGCATACGCAGCGATGAGCCGGATGATCATCGGCCGAGTCGGCCCACTGCTCGGTGCGGTGTTCGTCGACGGCGCCGGATCCGACGCCGAGTTGCGCGCCTTCCTCGCGACCATCGATCGGGAACGTCGTGCCGGCAACACAGGTGTCGTCACGCACATCCGCGACCGCTTCGGCCTGCCGGAGGGCCTGTCGCTCCAGCGCGCGGTCGACGCGATCTGGACGCTCACCGCACCCGAGGTCGCGGACCGGCTGGTACGACGGTGCGGGTGGAGCCTCGACGACTACGAAACCTGGCTGGCGAACGCGCTGATCAGCGGCTTCCGCACCCGGCACTGAACGGCAGCTGAGCATCGCTCGGTCGCCGCGACCCCGGATGCGCCGCGCACACCTATGCGTGAACACGCACGACGACCGACATCCGCGCACTGTTAGATGAATTCCAGGTAGGTGTCCAGGTATCGCCATGGCTCCTGGTGTTCCGGACCGAGATCGCTGAGTCCGTAGATCGAATCCGCAGGTCCGTAGGCTGGTTCCTCGTGAGTTCCTCGGTGGTTGCGGCTGGTCTCAGCGCTGGCCATGGCAGTCGTATGCTTTTCAGCGATCTCGACCTTGTGATCGCTCCCGGTGACGTCATTGGGGTGGTCGGTGTCAACGGTGCCGGCAAGTCGACCCTGCTGCAGATCCTCGCCGGTCTGCGCGAACCGCAGTCGGGGTCGGTGACACTGAGTCCGGCAGACGCGTCGATCGGGTACCTGCCGCAGGAGCGCACCTGCCGCGCCGGTGAGACTGTCGCCCAGTTCGTCGCCCGACGCAGCGGTGTCGGCGCGGCCCGACAAGCGATGGACGATGCGGCGCTCGGATTGGGTGACGCAACGCCCGGGGCTGACGACGCCTACGCGGCAGCACTCGATAGCTGGCTGGCCCTTGGCGGGGCAGACCTGGAGGAACGCGCCGTGATCGTCGCCGCAGAGGTCGGCCTCGCACGTGGCCTCGACGCTCAGATGACTTCGCTGTCCGGCGGTGAGACCGCACGGGCCGGCCTGATCTCGCTGCTACTAAGCCGATTCGACGTCGTACTGCTCGACGAGCCGACCAACGACCTCGACCTGCCGGGCCTCGCGCTGCTGGAACGTTTCGTCACCGAGCTGCGCGTCGGCGCGGTGATCGTCAGCCACGACCGGGAGTTCTTGCGGCGGAGCGTCAACCGGGTCGTCGAGCTCGATCTTTCCCAGGCGAAGGTGCGCTCGGTCGACGGTGGCTACGAGGCCTACCTGCGTGAGCGAGCGATCGAGCGGCAGCACGAGCGCGATACCTATGAGGAGTATGCCGACAAGGTCTCCCAGCTTGGCGAACGTGTGCACATGCAGCGCGCCTGGATGGAGAAGGGCGTGGCCAATGCCCGGCGCAAGGCTCCCGACAACGACAAGGTCGGCCGCAAATTCCGAGTCGAATCCACCGAGAAGCAGGCAGCCAAGGCTCGTCAGACGCAGCGTCTGATCGAGCGACTCGACGACGTCGCCGAGCCACGCAAGCAGTGGCAGCTCAAGTTGGAGATCGCGGTGGCACCGCGGTCGGGTGCCATCGCTGCGGTTGCCAAGCAGGCTGTCGTGCGCCGCGCCGACTTCACACTCGGACCGGTGAGCCTGCAGGTCGCCTGGGCCGACCGGGTCGCGATCACCGGACCGAACGGCGCGGGGAAGTCGACCTTGCTCGGGCTGCTGCTCGGCCGGGTGAGGCCGGAGGAGGGGAGCGCCGGACTCGGACCAGGTGTACTGGTCGGCGAGATCGATCAAGCGCGCGGATTGCTGGACGGCACCGTTGTCCTCGCGCGTGCGATGGGCGAAGCGCTGCCTGAGCTTGACGACGCGGCGATCCGAACCCTGCTTGCCAAGTTCGGGCTACGCGGTGATCACGTCAACCGTCGCACCGCGTCGCTGTCGCCGGGCGAACGAACTCGTGCAGCGCTCGCCCTGCTGCAGGGCCGCGGGGTGAACCTGCTCGTGTTGGACGAGCCGACCAATCACCTAGACGTGTTAGCAATCGAGCAGTTGGAGTCGGCGCTCGACTCGTTCACGGGCACTGTCTTGCTCGTGACCCACGATCGACAGATGCTCGAGACCGTGCGGATGACGCGCCAACTGCGAGTCGACCACGGCGCCGTCACAGAGCTCTGAGCCTCGGCAGCAGCGATCAGAGCCGCGCCCGGTTCGCGGAGAAGGTCGGGCACACGTCCATGCTCCTCTCGCCTGCGCGCCGGTGGCTGAGTTGACGATGGTTGACCCGGCGAGACGCAGGCGGCAGCCACCGGCTTGTTGCTAGTTGAGTCCAGCGTAGGAGTGCAGACCGGAGACGACGATGTTCACGATGAGGAAGTTGAAGGTGATGGCACCGAAGCCGGTCAGGTTGACCCAGGCCGCCGCCCTCCCCTTCCATCCGGCGGTCGCACGGGCGTGCAGATAGCAGGCGTAGACGACCCAGACGATGAACGCCCAGGTCTCCTTCGGGTCCCAGCCCCAGTACCTACCCCAGGCCGCCTCGGCCCAGATCGCGCCGCAAATGATGGCGACCGTGTAGAGCGGGAAGGAGAATGCCACGATTCGGTAGGCGACCTTGTCCAGGGTGGTCGCGGCCGGCAGACGAGCACCGAACGAGGTGATCACGCCGGGCGACCGGCCCGGGGTCGCGGCCACCCGTTCGTAGCGGTCGCGGACCAGGAACAGCACCGTCAACACGGCGCTGGTCATCAGTGCGCCCTCGGCTATCGAGACCAGGGTGACGTGAATGGCGAGCCAGTAGGACTGCAATGCGGGCACCAGTGGCTGGGCCTGCGAGTAGAGCACGGTGCCGGCGAGGAACATCATGACGATCACGGGGAACAACACGAAACCGCCGAGGTGCCTCACCTGCGGCGCCTTCCACAGCACGGCCACGAACGCGACGACCCCTACGAAGCCCGCGACAGACGCGAACTCGTACATGTTGCTCCACGGCACGGCGTCGACCGCAACGGCACGGACCGCGACGGAGGCGGCGTGCAACAGCAGACCGAGGACGGTGGCCGCGAACGAGAATCGGCCGATGCGATCGGCCACGGTGCCGCGCTCGCTGGAGGCGTTCCATTCGGCTCCGGAGGCTGCACCCGGCGCCCCGGCAAGTGGGTCCACAGGGGTCCGTCCAGCGGGGGCCTCGCGGGCTGCGTCCCCGCCCAGCGACGCGCCCACCAGACTCAGCTCGGGAGCCTGTACCGGGACCGTGGCCGCGATCCTGCCGCGCTTGCCGAAGGAGTATTCGGCGACGAAGCCGACCATGGCGACGGAGTAGATCGCGATAGCCGTCGTGAAGAACGAGTCGGACAGGTGGGCAGTCGAGCCACTGATACCAGCCATCGTCAATCCTTTCCCACGTCCGCGAAGCGCTGCGCCGTAGGCGGTGCCGCGTCCCGAAGCCGGGTAAGCAGGCCCGCGAATTCGGTTCTGAAGTTCCCCGAATCGCTGCGCGCCAGCCCACCGATTGCAACTACGGTATGCGACCGGTCCCTCGCGTCGGTCGAGGGGGTGATCCGCAGCCACATGCGGCGCCTGCGCACGCCCAGCGACCCGAGCAAGCCGATCACCATCGCCACTGCCGCAGCCAACAGATAGCCCTGCGTCGGGTCGTGACTGACCTGGATGCTCGCCCACGGGACCCAGCCGTCGAAAGTCACCGAGACCCCATTCGCAAACGCGGCGGTGTGTCCCACCTCGAGGTTCACCGAACCGATCTTCGTCATCTTCGACGTATCGAGCGAGTACACCGACTGCGGCAGTCCGTTGTAGTTGAGGTCGCCCTGATACACGAACACACCGAGGACCGGGTGGTTCACCTGCGGTGATGAGGAGGTGATCGAACCGTCCGGGCTCAGCTGCGGTGTGGGTGCGAAGAATCCGGAAATGCCGACGTCCTCGTTGCGCCCGGGTACGCCCGACTCCTTGAACGCACCCTCGGACAGGAACGTAGTGGCATTTTGCGGGATGAAGGCCTGGGTGTCGCGCCGTGTCGAGCCGTCGGGCATGTGGATGGTCAACTCGGGTGAGTAGCCGTGACCGATCAGGTAGACGCGGTCGCCCTCCAGCCGTAGCGGGTGGTTGACCGTGATCGTCGCCGTCCGAGGTGTCGCGTTGATCGTCGGCCTGTACACGACGTGCGCGGCGAACTGCGACGGCTCCCCGGCGGCCGTGTACGTGGCGACGAAGGAACTCATCTCGTCGATGCAGAACGGCGCCGGGCTTACCTTGCCCTCGGCGGCGAAGCGCCCCGGCTTCCACGAGTCGTACTGGGAGACCGTGTTGCAGAACCCCATCCCCGCGCCCTGGGTCACGATGACCGAACCCTGATAGCTGTACAGCCGGCCCACGGCGATCAGCACCAAGGCGCACAGTAGTGAGACGTGGAAGATCAGGTTTCCGGTCTCGCGGCTGTAACCCTTCTCAGCCGACAGAGTCAGACCACCGGCGGCCTCGACCCGCTGCACGATCCGCCACCGTCGGCCGAGCGCGGCGCGCGCGCTGGCCGCGTAGGCCTCGACGCTGTCGGCCGTCGCGAACAGGGCCGACTCAGGCAGCCGATCGAGGTTGCGTGGGGCGGGCAGCGGCTTGCGCGCGACTGCGCGGGCGTGCAGGCGGATACGGGGAATGAGGCAACCGACGAGCGAGATGAACAGGAGCAGGTAGATCGCGGCGAACCAGATCGAGCCGAAGACGTCGAAGGCGCCGATATGGTCGAGGAAGCGGCCCCACGCACCATGGCCGGCGAGGTAGGCGTTGGTCTTGTCCGGGTTGAGCGGACGCTGCGGCAGCAGCGAGCCTGGCACGGCGGCCACGGCGAGCAGGAAAAGCAGGATCAGGGCAGTGCGCATGCTGGTCAGCCGGCGCCACGCCATACGCACAGGCCGCCAGGCTGCGCGCACTCGTAGTTGCCGGCCGCTCCCGGTCACAGGCCCGACCCGAATCCCGAGGCGGGTCCAACCCCGCCGCGCAGCTCATCCATCCAGTGGTTCCAGACGCCGGTCACCAGCAGGATGCCGATCACCACCAGCAACACACCCCCGACCTGACCGACCAGCCGAGCGTGGCGACGCACGAAGCCGAGCGCTCCCGAGACCCAGCCGATCCCGAGCGCGACCAACACGAAGGGCACACCGAGCCCGAGGCAATAGCACAGCATCAGCAACGCGCCGCGTCCCGCGGTCCCTTGCTGGAATGCCAGCCCGTACACCGCGCTGAAGGTCGGGGTGAGGCACGGCCCCCACGCCAGGCCGAAGGCTGCGCCGAGCAACGGCGCGCCGAGCAGGCCGGCCTGCGGCAGCCTGCGCACCTTGACCTCGCGCTGCAGGAACGGGATGCCGCCCAGGAAGACGATCCCCATCACGATGGTGAAGCCACCGAGAACCCGCTCGATCGCGACCTGGTGATTGCGGATCGCCGCGCCCAGACTGCCGAAGAGGACTCCTTCGGCGACGAAGATGGCGGTGAAACCGAGCACGAACAGGATCGCGCCGTAGATCATTCGCCGCGGGCGCTGTTGCTCGGTGCCGGCCAGCCCAGCCACATAGGACAGGTAGCCCGGCACCAGCGGGAGCACGCACGGCGAGAGGAAGCCGATCAGACCGACGAGCGCGGCCACGCCAGCCGCGACGATCAGCGGACCGTCGTTCACGGCATGCGTGAACCCCGCATCGGCGAGCGGCACTCAGGCCTCCGCGACGAGCTTGTTCAGCACTGGTTGGAGGTCGGCCCCCGACAGCCGGCTGAGGTAGACGGCGGCGACCCGCCCCTGCTTGTCGATGACGACGGTGAACGGCAGGCTCAGCGCCGGGATCTTGCCAAGGGCTACCGCGGTCGTGCCCTGTTCGTCGAAGACGATCGGGTACGAGATGTTGTTGTCCTTGACGAACGCCTGCGCCTTGTTGCGGATGTCCTTGGTGTCGATGCCGATGAAGTCGACACCATTGCTCCGGTTGGCCCGGTACACCGAGTCGAACTGCGGCGTCTCGGTGGTGCAAGGTCCGCACCAGGTGGCCCAGAAGTTGATGACCACCACCTTGCCCGCATCCTGCGCCAGGGTCAGGGTGCCACCGTCGATCAGGTCGTCGGTGAATCCGCCGGCCTTCTTCCGGTCAGGAGCCGAGATCGCCTTACCCAGGCCCGTCCCGCTGACGAACCGGAACTGGCCGCCTGCTGACTGATCGACGGCATTCGTACCGGAGCAGGCAGCCAGGAGCAGCACCGCAGCGGCGGCGAGCCCGGACAGGACGAGGCGACTGTTCATCGTCGTCCAGTGTGCGTCACGGGGCGGTGGCGCCCGCACCCACCTCAGGATTCTGTGAGATGGACATCCACGGGGTCGCGCGCCTGCCCCCACCTGGGCCCGGGCGCGCCGCTCACGCGCCGGCCCCGTGCCCGGGTGGCAGCTGCGCCGCAGGTTCGGCGTAGTCAACCCGGACGACGGCGTCGCCCTCGAACGTGAATGTGGTCACCGATGCGAGGTTGCACTGGCGGTGTCTCGGGTCATGGAACAGGTGCTGGCCCTCGACGTCGCGCCGGGCACAGACGATCGGCAGCTGATGGCTCACGCAGACGGCCTCCACTTCGGGCCCGATCGAGGACGCCCCCAGCTGGGCGGTGTGGACGGCGATGAGGACTCGCGCGGCGATCTGCGCGTAGGGCTCGCCCCACGACGGGCGCAGTGGGTTGACCAGGTACTTCCAGTTGGCGGGATCCTTGAACAGACCCTTCCCGCCGGCCACCTGGCGCCCCTCGAGCCGGTTGGCGGCCTCGATGAGCCCTACGTCGGTATGGATCTCGAGTCCTAGAGCGGCGCCCAGTGGTTGCGCTGTCTGCTGCGCGCGCTCCAGGGGCGACGCGACGAGATAGCCGATCGGGCGGGCGGCGAGGTACTGCGCCGCCATCTCCGCCTGGGCGACACCCAGGTCCGAGAGCCGGAAGCCGGGCAGCCGGCCGTACAACACGCGCTCTGGATTGAAGACCTCGCCGTGGCGCAGCAGATGGACGACCGTCATGGCGACCCCCTCTGACCGGTCTCGGGACTTGCGGCGGCAGCGGCACGCGCCGCCGCGGGCAGGGCGGCGGCGATACGTTCGATGGCGCTGTCATCCATCGCCGCGTTGACGAACCACGCTTCGAATGCGCTCGGCGGCAAGTACACCCCGGCGTCCAGCATGGCGTGAAAGAACGGGCCGTACCGGAAGGTCTGCGCCGCGCGGGCCGCGGCGAAGTCGGTGACCGGCTCGGTCGCGAAGAAGATGGAGAACAGATTGCCCGCGTATTGCAGCTGATGCTCGACACCCTCGGCTGTCAAGGCGTCTGAGGCCAGCCGGCCGATCGTGCGGGCATTGCGGTCCAGCGCCGCGTACACCTCGACGCCCGCGGCTCGAAGGCTGGCCAACCCGGCGGCTACCGCCACCGGGTTCCCCGACAGGGTCCCCGCCTGGTAAACCGGCCCCACCGGAGAAAGATGGGCCATCACCTCGGCTCGGCCACCGAATGCCGCTGCGGGCAGACCACCACTCATCACTTTGCCGAAGGTGAACAGGTCGGCATCGACCGGATCCAGTCCGTACCACCCCGCGCTGGATACGCGAAAGCCCGTCATCACCTCGTCCATGACCAGCAACGCACCGTGCCCGGCGGTGATGGACCGCAGCCCGGCATTGAAGCCGGCGGCCGGCGGGACCGCACCCATGTTTCCCGCCGCCGCCTCGGTGATGATGCAGGCGATGTCAGCCCCGAATTCGGCGAAGCAGGACTCGACGGCTGCCAGATCGTTGTATGGCAGCACGATGGTCTCGGCGGTCTGTGCCCCGGTCACGCCCTCGGTGTCGGGCAGGCTGAAGGTCACCACGCCAGAGCCGGCGGCGGCCAGCAGCGCGTCGACGTGTCCGTGATAACACCCGGCGAACTTGACGACCCGGTGGCGTCCGGTGACGCCGCGCGCGAGCCGGATCGCCGACATCGTCGCCTCGGTCCCGGAGTTGACCAGACGTACCTGTTCCACGGGGCCGTTGCCTGCGGGGGCACCCGCGTTGACCCGGGCGATGATCTCCTCCGCCAGTTCGATCTCGCCGAGGGTCGGGGTACCGAACGACAGGCCGGATCCGGCAGCGGCCTGCACCGCGGAGACCACCGCGGGGTGGGCATGGCCCAGGATCATCGGTCCCCACGACGAGACGAGGTCTACGTACTCGCGACCGTCGGCGTCGGTGAGGTACGCGCCCCGCCCGCTGACCATGAATCGCGGCGTGCCGCCCACCGCCCGGAACGCCCGCACCGGCGAGTTCACCCCGCCTGGGATCACGCTCAGGGCGCGCGCGAACAACTCGGCTGAGATCGGGGAATCGGACACGCCTGTCAGTGTCCCAGTCGTCGTACGGCAGGATCGAGCGAGCCCAGGCAGGTGGGACAGGCAGCCGTGTGAGACCGCAAAGGGTCGACAGGAGAGGAACACATGCAGATCGAAGGCAGCGCCGCCGTCATCACCGGAGGAGCCTCCGGTCTCGGACTGGCCACTGCTCGCAGGCTCATCGCCGCGGGGGCACAGGTCACCCTCCTCGACCTGCCCACCGCAGCTGGCAGTGATGCCGCCGCCGAACTTGGGGGCAACGCCCAGTTCGCCCCTGGCGACGTCACCAGCGAGGCCGACGTGACCAAGGCCCTGGACCTGGCCGCGCAACGCGGACCGCTGCGGATCGTCGTGAGCTGCGCGGGCATTGGCACGCCTGGACGCGTGATCGGCCGCAACGGCGTACTCCCGCTCGACCAGTTCAGCCGGGTCGTCACGGTGAACCTGATCGGCACGTTCAACGTGCTGCGCCTGGCCGCGGAACGTATCGCGGCGACCGAACCCATCGCCGGCGAGCGCGGCGTCATTGTGAATACCGCTTCGGTCGCTGCGTTCGACGGGCAGATAGGCCAGGCCGCGTACTCGGCGTCCAAGGGCGGGGTGGCCGCCATGACACTGCCCGTTGCCCGCGACCTCGCCGGCAAGCTGATCCGCGTGATGACCATCGCTCCGGGGCTGTTCCAGACCCCGATGCTGGCCGGTCTCCCTCAGGAGGCGCAGGACTCGCTCGGGGCTCAGGTGCCACACCCGAGCCGCCTGGGCGATCCCGACGAATACGCCGCCCTGGTTGAGCACATCGTCGCGAACCCGATGCTCAACGGTGAGGTGATCCGGCTCGACGGCGGGATCAGGATGGCGCCGCGCTAGAGCTCGCGGCGCATGACGATGCGCGGTCCCAGGGCGTCCAGCCCTACCGCCCTCTCCCAGTCGCGCAACTCGGTGAGCTCGGGCGTGAGGTCCGCGACCCTGACGAAGCCGCGGGCGGCGTAGAACGGCCCGTTCCAGCTGATGTCGGCGTAGGTGATCAGCGTGATCGCCGGGTAGCGGTGGGCCTTCGCCCAGGTGGACGCCGCTTCGAGCAACTGCGTCCCGAGGCCCCGGCGCATGCTGCCGGGCAACACGGCCAGCCCGGCCACGTGGGCGAGCCCGTCCACCTCGTCCACGTGGATGTAGCCGACCGCTGGGTGCCCAGCCACGAATATGGCCTTCGCCTGGTGCAGCTCATCGGCCGGAAAGGGGATATCGGGCAGGTCGATCCCCGAGACGCGGAACAATGTTGCGGCGCGCCGGTCGATCTCGGCCACCTGGGCCAGGTCCTCGACCGCGGCGGGCCGCACTTCAGGCGCGACGGAGGCCACCTCAAGGGCGGCGGCCAGCTGTTCAGGATGGCGCGTCGGGACGAGAATCGTGGGCCCGTCCACCAGTCGCAGCGCCAGCCCCGGGGTGCCGCGGGACAACCCCTCGCGCACGCTCTGCCCAAGCACCGGCAGCATCGGGTCTACCTCGCGCTCGACCGCTAGGACGCGGGTGCGTGCGATGACCGCATCACCGACCCTTAACTCGTCGGCGGTGACGGCGATGGACCGCAGCTCGCGGGCCGTGCGGATGGCGATGATGTCGATACCGACGACGAGGGTGATGGCGACCACCCAGGCGTAGATGTGCACCAACGCGCCACCGGTTGTCATATCGACGAAGAACCCGATACCGAGGATCAGCAGCAGGACGAATGCGCTGGCATAGGAGCGTGCCGGCTCGAAATAGGACAGCGACGAACGCCCCGCCGACCCCGCGCCCCGCCGTGGCGCACTCACCGACTCAGATTACCCGCCTCCGCCGCCCAGTATGTGAGGATCACGCTGGCTCCGGCCCGCTTGATCGAAGTGAGCGTTTCCATGATCGCCCGATCACGGTCAAGCCAGCCACGTTCGGCTGCCGCCTCCACCATGGCGTATTCACCGCTGATCTGGTACGCAGCCACCGGCACCGGTGAGGCATCCGACACGGCCCGCAGCACGTCCAGATACGGCAGAGCGGGCTTCACCATCACCATGTCGGCGCCTTCGGCCACATCCAGTGCCACCTCGACCAGCGCCTCGTCAACGCGGCGGCCGGCGTCCTGCTGGTAGCTCTTTCGGTCCCCCACGAGCGAGGAGTTGACGGCTTCGCGGAACGGGCCGTAGAACGCTGAGGCGTACTTGGGCGCGTACCCGAGAATGGCGGCATCGATGTGTCCCGCCGAGTCGAGCGCCGCGCGCACCACGCCGACCTGTCCGTCCATCATCCCGCTGGTACCCACCAGGTGCGCGCCTGACTCGACCTGGGCCACCCCCATGCAGGCGTAGCGGGCCAGGGTTGCGTCGTTGTCGACACTGCCATCGGTGCCGAGCACCCCGCAGTGCCCGTGGTCGGTGAACTCGTCCAGACAGAGGTCAGCCATCAGGACGGTGGCGTCCCCGAGCTCCGCGCGAAGCGCCCGCAGTGCCCGGTTGAGGACACCATCCGGATCGTCGGCACCGCTGCCGTTGGCGTCCTTCACCGCTGGCACACCGAATATCATCAAGCCACCGACGCCGGCCTCGGTGGCGTGCACCGCGGCCTTGAGCAGCGAGTCCTGCGTGTGCTGGACGACACCCGGCATGGACGAGATCGGTACCGGCTCATCGATACCTTCGCGCACGAACATCGGGAGCACCAGGTCCGCTGAGCGCACCGCAACCTCGCTGACCAAGCGCCGCAGCGCAGGCGTGCGCCGAAGCCGACGCGGCCGCGAGACCGGGTAGCCGGGCAACGTGGGTAGCTGTGGCTGGGACATCGAGTCGCCGGTCGCCCGGTTACCGCGCAGCGCGTCGTGAGGTCGACCGGGCAGCCTTCTTCGCCGCTACCGCCGCCGCCTTCTCACGTTCCTCGATAGCGCGAGCGGCCGCGAACTCGGCCAGCGCATCGACCACCGCCGGCACCGTGGCGTCCTCGGGCTGAACGTCGACGCGAAGTCCGAACTCGCGCGCCGTCGCCGCGGTCTGTGGGCCGATACACGCCACGACCGTGCGTGCGTGTGGCTTGCCCGCGATACCCACCAGGTTGCGGACTGTCGAGGATGACGTGAAGCAGACCGCCTGGAACCCGCCGGACTTGATCGCGTCGCGGATCTCGGCCGCCGGTGGCGCAGCGCGAACGGTTCGGTAGGCGGTGACGTCGTCGATCTCCCAGCCGCGTTCGCGAAGGCCGGCTGCCAGGGTCTCGGTGGCGATGTCGGCGCGCGGCAGTAGGACCCGATCGATCGGATCCAGCACATCGTCGTACGGCGGGAAG
>JALYIS010000199.1 GCA_030775705.1 Actinomycetota bacterium | reverse complement strand
GCCGTGGAACTGCGCACCCGGTACAACATCGGCAGCCTCTACTACGAGCTCGGCGATTTCGGGGCCGCAGAGACGGCGTACCAGACAGCTAGCGACCGAGCCCGGGAACTGGGGCGCCCGTGGGCGGCCTACGGCATGGAGGCGCGCGCGATGGTCGGCCTCGTCCAATATGTGCGGGGCGAGTGGGACGCGGCGCTCACCACGCTGGACAGCGCCGGGGAGGCGGCGACCGCGCAGGCGCAGGCGCTGTTCGCTGCCACCGCGATGGCTGTGCGCACCGGTCGTGGAGACGCTGACGCCTTGGACCTGTTGCCCCGGATCCGACCGTGGTGGGAGCGTGACGGACGCATCGTTCTGTTCGCTACCGCCGCCTGCATCGAGATCGCCGAGCAGCGGGCCAGCGCCGATGAGGCCCTGGCAGCCATCGCGGACGCGGTCGCCACACTCAGCGACGTCTGGCAGACCCCGTGGTTCCTGGGCCGGATCCGGTTGGCCGCCATGGGCCTGGCTGCATTGTCCGCCGCCGCGGTCAGCGAGGGCGCTCCCCGACGCTCAGTGTTGGTCGAGCGAGGCGCGAGCCTCGTGGAGGACGCCCAGCAGACCGTACTGGTCGGGCTTCCCACTGGGCGCAAGCTCGGCGTGGAAGGGGCCGCTTGGATGGCCCGGTTGCACGCCGAGTGGGCGCGACTTCGTTGGCTTGCGGGGCAGGACATCCCCGGTGAAGAGGAACTCATCGACTCCTGGCGCGCCGCAGTCGAGGCATTCGGGTACGGCAACGTCGTGGAGCAGGCTCGATCTCGCGCCCGCTACGCAACCGTGCTTCGGGCGGCCGGCAGGACGGCGGAGGTAGCTGAGCAGGCTGATGCCGCTCGTGACGTGGCCCGGATGCTGGGTGCCCAGCCTCTGCTCGCCGAGATCCGCGGCCTCGGACTTCGCCGTTGGGCAGCGGGCGACGTCGCCGGAGGCGCCCCGCAGCCGCTGACCGCCCGGGAGCGTGAGGTTCTCGCGGTGTTGGTGCAGGGGCGCAGTAATCGCCAGATCGCGGCGCAGCTGTACATCAGCGAGAAGACCGTAAGCGTGCATGTCTCGAACATCCTCGCCAAACTCGGCGTGGGCAGCAGGACCGAGGCGGCGGCGATGGCGCGTCGGGACGGGCTGCTCAGTTAGTCGAACCGGCTCGATGGATTGGCGGCTCAGGCGCCGGTCACGCGCCGCGCGACCTCGTCGGCGACGGAGTCTGGTGCCTCGTCGGGCAGCCAGTGGCTCGCGCCTTCAAGGGCGACGAACGAGTAGGGCGCGTCAACGAATGCGCCGGTGCTCATGGCCGCTGCGCGGCTGAATGCCGGATCTTCGCTGCCCCAGATGTAGGAGGTGGGGACCTCGACCCGCGGCAGGTCCTGCGCATCGGTGATCGACATCGCGCGGTACCAGTTCAGCGCGGCGGTGAGCACCCCGGGTTGCCGGAAGAATTCGACATCGGCGTCAACCCGTTCCGGTGCGACGACGCCGCCGTAGATGCTGCGCAGGCCTGCGCCATCGTCGGCAAGCAACGCCTGCTCGGCGCGACCGGCCTCTCTGAACCCGAGGATGTAGTCGAACCGGCTGCGTTCCTCAGCACTGCCGGCGAGCAATTCGTTCAACGCGAGCTGATTGGGCGTCGACACGGCCGTCCAGGTCCGGACCAACAGCGGGTGACGCGCGGCGACCTGCCAGCCGACGACCCCGCCCCAGTCGTGCCCGACCAGGTCGACCGACCCGCCGAGCGCCTCGATCACGGCAACCGTGTCAGCGACGAGCTCAGGCATGGCGTAGGCGGTGACCTGCTGCGGTCGGGCCCCGGCGGAGTACCCGCGCTGATCGACGGCGACGACGTGCATGCCGAGCGCCGCCAGCCGAGCAGCCACCGCCGTCCATGAGGTGGAGCGCTGCGGGAATCCGTGCAGCAGCAATACCGTGCGTCCGTCGGCAGGCCCCCAGCTCAGCGCTGAGAAGCTCAGCCCGCGCACCGAGAGGGTGACGGGCACCCCTGCTGGCACGGTCACGCGACGAGCGTATCCGCCCCAGCAGCTGGCGCCGAGGCGGCTGGTCGAATCCGGCGCGCGGCTCGGATAGACTGTGTTCAGCGGCTCACGCCACTGTGGGCCGACTTCGCGTGCCCGTCCGTCGTTTCCACTCGAGGGATAGGCGACCAGCCTCGGTCCGCGCCGGCGTTCTGCCGGATCGGTCCCCTGGTCGCGACACCGGGTACCAGGGCGATTCCCCCTTCCGGGAGCATCGCGACAACCGAGGCCGCACGTCGCGCCGCGAGGCGTGAGGCGTGCATGAGTAGTGACAGGAGTGCGACCGGCATGGCCGTCGTCACCATGAGGGAAATGCTCGATTCAGGCGTGCATTTCGGGCATCAGACCCGCCGCTGGAATCCGAAGATGAAGCGATTCATCTTCACCGAGCGCAACGGCATCTACATCATCGACCTGCAGCAGACGCTCAGCTACGTCGACCGCGCGTACGACTTTGTGAAGGAAACCGTCGCGCACGGCGGAAGCGTCATGTTCATTGGCACGAAGAAGCAGGCCCAGGAGGCCATCGCCGAGCAGGCGACCCGGGTCGGTATGCCGTATGTCAATCAGCGCTGGCTCGGTGGCATGCTCACGAACTTCCAGACCGTGTACAAGCGCCTGCAGCGCCTCAAGGAACTTGAGGCGATGGAACTCGCGGGGTGGGAGTCGGTGACCACGAAGAAGGAGCAGCTCATCCTGACCCGTGAGAAGACCAAGCTGCTGCGGACGCTCGGCGGCATCCGCGAGATGACCCGGGTACCGAGCGCGGTCTGGATCGTCGACACGAAGAAGGAACACATCGCGGTCGGCGAAGCCCGCAAGTTGGGGATCCCGGTCATCGCGATCTTGGACACCAATTGCGACCCCGATGAGGTCGACTACAAGATCCCCGGCAATGACGATGCGATCCGTAGCGCCGCACTGCTCACCCGAGTCATCGCCGACGCGGTGGCCGAGGGCCTGGTAGCGCGGGCCGCGGCGGCGGCCAACGCCGGCCGCGACGATCAGCCGGCCAGCGGTGCACTCGCTGGTCAGCTAGCCGTGGACGAGCCGATGCCGGAGTGGGAGCGCGAACTCCTGCAGCCTTCCGCGCCGCCCGACGCCACGGCCGCCGCCACCTCCTGACCACCCACCGACCGCAAGGGATACGAGAAAGACATGGCGACATTCTCCGCCGCTGACGTGAAGAAGCTCCGCGACGCCACCGGCGCCGGGATGATGGAATGCAAGAAAGCCCTCGAGGAGGCTGACGGCGACCTCGACCGTGCTCTCGAGGTGTTGCGCATCAAGGGCGAGGCGAAGGCCGCAAGCCGTGGGTCCGAGCGCACCGCCTCCAACGGTCTGGTTGCCGCGGCCGAGGGCGCGATGATCGAGCTGGCCTCCGAGACGGACTTCGTCGCGAAGAACGAGCAGTTCCAGACCCTTTCCGGCGACATCGTCGCGCACTTCGCGGCCTCGGCAGCGACGGATGTCGATTCGCTGCTCGCCGAGACCCTCAAGGACGGCCGCACGGTTGCCGAGAACATCATCGGCATGTCGGCGGTCATTGGTGAGAAGCTCGAACTGCGCCGGGCGGTCAAGATAGACGGTCAGGTCGCAACGTATCTGCACCGCAAGGCCAAGGATCTCCCCCCGCAGGTCGGCGTGCTCGTGCAGTTCACCGGGTCCGACCTCGACGCTGCCCGCGGCGCGGCCATGCAGGTGGCCGCCATGCGCCCGCGATTCCTTACCCGTGACGAGGTGCCTGCCGACGCGATCGAGTCGGAGAAGCGAGTTGCCGAGGGCAAGGCTCGCGAGGACGGCAAGCCGGAGGCCGCTCTGCCCAAGATCATCGAGGGCAGCGTGAACGGCTTCTTCAAGAACAACGTTCTGCTCGAGCAATCCTCGGTCCAGGACAACAAGAAGAGTGTCAAGGCCCTGCTCGACGAAGCGGGCGTGACTGTGACCCGGTTCGCGCACTTCGAGGTAGGCCACAGCTGAGCCTGACCTACTAGGGTTCGCATCGGACGGGTGCGTTGACCGAGTCGACACATCACGCACAGCACCGGGCAACGGGAATCGCTGCACGAGGAAAGGGGCACCCGGATGAGCTCAGGATCGAGCTACCGCCGGGTGTTGCTCAAGTTGTCGGGCGAGGTGTTCGGCGGCGGTCACGTCGGGGTTGACCCCGATGTCGTCCAGTCCATCGCCCGCCAGGTCGCCGAAGTCGTGGCGGCGGGCACACAGGTGGCGATCGTCGTCGGCGGCGGCAACTTCTTTCGCGGCGCCGAGCTATCGCAACGCGGCATGGACCGAGACCGCGCGGACTACATGGGCATGCTCGGCACCGTTCTCAATTGCCTCGCGTTGCAGGACTTCCTTGAGAAGCAAGGCGTCCCGACCCGCGTGCAAACGGCGATCACGATGGGACAAGTCGCAGAGCCCTACATTCCCCGTCGCGCCGAACGCCATCTCGAAAAGGGTCGGGTGGTGATCTTCGGCGCTGGTGCCGGGTTGCCCTACTTCTCGACCGACACGGTCGCCGCGCAACGCGCGCTCGAGATCGGCTGCCAAGTCCTGTTGCTCGGCAAGAACGGCGTCGACGGAGTGTATGACGCGGACCCGCGCAAGGTCGCCGGCGCCGTGAAGTTCGACTCGATCAGCTACGACGAGATCTTGCGGCGGGGGCTCGACGTCGCCGATGCGACTGCGTTCAGCCTCTGCCGCGACAACGGCATGCCGATGGTGGTGTTCGAACTCGCCGACGGGAACATCGCCCGCGTTGTCCGTGGTGAGAAGATCGGCACGCTCGTGTCGGCAGCCGGCTGACGCCGGTGTCGCGCGTGAGGTCAGACATGCGAAGGGATCGGCAGTGATCGACGAAACCCTCTTCGAGGCGGAAGAGAAGATGGAAAAGGCCGTGCACGTCACCCGCGAGGAGCTGGGCGGGTTGCGCACTGGTCGGGCCACGCCCAGCGCGTTTGCCCGGCTGGTCGTCGACTACTACGGCACCCCGACGCCGATCCCGCAGATGGCATCGGTGAACATCCCCGAGGCCCGGATGGCAGTCATCAAACCCTACGATGCGTCCCAGCTGGCAGCGATCGAGAAGGCTATCCGGGACAGCGACCTAGGCGTCAACCCGAGCAACGATGGTGCGCTCATCCGAGTCGTCTTCCCCCAGCTCACCGAGGAGCGCCGCCGCGACCTCGTCAAGGTCGCCAAGGCAAAAGGGGAGGACGGCAAGGTGTCGATCAGGTCGATCCGACGCCACGCCAAGGACGCTCTCGACAAGCTGGTGAAAGACAGCGAAGCCGGTGAGGACGACGTTCACCGGGCTGAGGCCGAGCTGGACAAGCTCACCGCCCGATACACCGCACAGGTCGACGAGAACGTCAAAGCCAAGGAAGCCGAGCTCCTAGAGGTTTAGGGCGCTGCGCCGATGACACCCCAGCCTGAGCCCGACCTGCTCTCCGCGTCGCCAACCTCGCGCGCGGGCAGGGATCTGCCCGCGGCCATAGCCGTAGGCGCCGCCCTCGGCGCGATGATCCTCGCGAGCCTGTTCATCTACCGTCCCAGCTTCGCGATCATCGTCGGCCTCGCCGTTGTCTACGGCAGCTATGAGATGTGGCGCGCGTTCAGCCAGTCGGGCGTCCATCCCTCGCTGGCACCGGTGGTGGTCGGGGGGGTCGCGCTGCTCCTGGCCGCCTGGGAGCGTGGGCCCGACGGGTTGGTACTCGGCTTCTTGCTCGCGGTGTGCGCGGTATTGATCTGGCGTCTCGCCGATGGGGCGCAGGGGTTCGCACGTGACGTCGGGGCATCGACGTTGATCCTGTTGTACCTGCCCACCCTCGCCGCCTTCGCGGTGCTGTCGGCGCACGCCCACGACGGCGCCGCGCGCATCATCGCCTTCGTCGTCACCGTGGTGTGCAGTGATACCGGCGGCTATGCGGCCGGTGTGCTGTTCGGGCGACACCCGTTGGCGCCGATCGTGTCGAAGGCGAAGACATGGGAAGGCTTCGCCGGATCGGTGATCTTCTGCAGTGCCTCGGGCGTGCTGTTCATGTCGCTCACCTTCCACCAGGCCTGGTGGAAGGGCTTGCTGTTCGGCCTGGCGATCGTCGCCACTGCCACCGTCGGCGACCTGGGCGAGTCGATGATCAAGCGTGACCTCGGCATCAAGGACATGGGCAACCTGCTGCCCGGCCATGGCGGACTGATGGACCGGCTGGATTCGCTATTGCCCTGCGCGGCGGTTGCCTATCTGATCCTTTCCGGATTCGCGCCGGCATGAGCACCCTTCCTCTTGTCTTCGACCCACCCAAGCGAGGCCTTCCTCCGGTGCATCTGGCCGATCTCGACCAGGCGGGGCGACGCGGCGCGGTGCTGGACGCTGGTCTGCCGGCCTATCGCGCCGACCAGCTCAGCCGGCACTATTTCGGGCGCTTGGAGAACGATCTCGAGGCGATGACCGATATCCCGGCCAATGTCCGAGACCGCCTCGCCGCGGCCATTCTGCCGACCCTGCTCGCCGAGGTGCGTCACCTCGAGACCGACTCGGGCACTACGCGAAAGTCGTTATGGCGATTGCATGACGGCACGTTGGTGGAGAGCGTGCTCATGCGCTACCCGGCCACAGTTACCCGTCACGAGCGTCTCACCGTGTGTGTATCCAGCCAGGCCGGCTGCGGCATGGCGTGCCCGTTCTGCGCAACCGGCCAGGGCGGGCTCAAACGCAACCTGTCGACCGCCGAGATCGTCGACCAGGTGGCGGCTGCCGCCCGCGCGGCCAGCCGTGGGGAGGTCGCCGGCGGTCCGGGGCGGGTGTCCAACGTCGTCTTCATGGGGATGGGCGAACCGCTGGCAAACTACTCCCGCCTGATCGCGGCGCTGCGCCGTCTGGTCGAACCC
>JALYIS010000198.1 GCA_030775705.1 Actinomycetota bacterium | reverse complement strand
CGCGGGAACTGCTCAGCCTGGTCGGTGAATCCGCGGACTCCTCGGAGAGCACGGCGTCGTCCGGGCGGGCCGCGGCGAGCTCGTGCAGCAGCAGCGCGTTCGAGTCGGCGTCTCCGCGGGCGCCCAGCTCCCTGCCGCCGAGGGTCGGGTCATCGCGCAGAGCGAGCAGCAGGCTCCCGGCTCGCCCCGCCAGGATCGCCGCCAGCCTGGCGTCGGTGAGTTGGTTCACTCGCCGGACTGTTCGAGCAGGCTGATCAGCACGGCCGCCTGCGCCTGGGCGTCGCCGTCGCTGGGGCGCAGGAGTAGCTCGGGGTTCTGCGGCGCCTCGTAGGGGTCATCGATGCCGGTGAACCCGGTGATCTCGCCTGCGCGCGCCTTGGCGTACATCCCCTTGGGATCACGCGCCTCGCAGACCTCCAGCGGGGTGTCGACGTGGACCTCGACGAATGGCAAGCCGGCACTGTCGTGGGCGGCTCGAACCAGATCACGGTCAGAGCGGTACGGGCTGACCAGCGACACGATCGCGACCATCCCGGCATCGGCGAACAGTCGCGCCACCTCGCCGACCCGGCGGACGTTCTCCGCGCGGTCGGCCTGGCTGAACCCGAGTCCGGCATTGAGCCCGTGTCGCAGGTTGTCACCGTCGAGCAGGTATGCCGGTCGCCCGGAGGCCACCAGGCGCCGCTCGACCTCGGCGGCCACACTCGACTTGCCGGATCCGCTGAGGCCGGTGAGCCACACCGTCATTCCGCGGGTCGCGCGCTCGGCGCGCTCGACTGCCGTGCTGTGCCACACGACGTGTGACTCGTTCAGGCTCGGACCGGTGATCATGCCGGCGGCGACCGTGCTGTTGGTGGACTCGTCGATGAGGATGAAGCTGCCGGTGTCGCGGTTGCGGCGGTACGCGTCGAAGCTCAGCGGCTGTTGGGTACGCAGCCTGACCCTGCCGATCTCGTTCAGAGTCAACGCGGTCGCGTCCTCTTCGCGATGCAGGGTGTTGATGTTGAGGCGATAGTCCAGCTGCTTCACCACCGCGCGCGTGGCTCGGGTGGTGTGTTGGATGGTGTATCGCGCACCGGGCGTCAGCGGAGCCTCCGCAGACATCCAGCAGATCATCGCGTCGATGTCCTGACCGGTGTGCGGCCGGTTGGCCGGGCGGCAGATCAGGTCGCCACGCGCGATGTCGATCTCGTCGGCCAGTTCGATGGTCACCGCCTGACCGGAGAAGGCGTCGGGGATCTGCTTGCCGCCCGGGGCGGTGATCGCGCTGACCCGGGTGGAGAAGCCCGAGGGAAGCACCGTCACTTCGTCGCCGGGCCGGAAGACCCCGCCCGCGACAGTACCGGCGTATCCCCGGTAGTCGTGGAAGTCCGCGCGCTGCGGCCGGATCACGTACTGCACCGGGAATCGCGCGTCGATCAGGTTGCGGTCCGAGGCGACGTGCACCTCCTCGAGCTGGTGCAGCAGCGACGGGCCCTCATACCAGGGTGTGGCCGCACTGCGCTGCACGACGTTGTCACCGGTCAGCGCCGACATCGGCACGAAGCTGAGGTCCTTGACCTCCAGGCGGATGGCGAACCGGCGGAAATCGTCGCGGATCTCGCGGAACCGCTCGGCGGAGAAGTCGACCAGGTCCATCTTGTTGACGCACACCACCAGATGCGGGATGCCGAGCAGGCTCGCCAGGAACGCGTGCCGGCGGGACTGCTCCAGCACGCCCTTGCGTGCGTCGATCAGGATGAGCGCGACGTCCGCGGTCGACGCCCCGGTGACCATGTTGCGGGTGTACTGGATGTGGCCCGGGGTGTCGGCGATGATGAACTTGCGCTTGGGAGTCGCGAAGTACCGGTAGGCCACGTCGATGGTGATGCCCTGCTCGCGTTCGGCGCGCAGGCCGTCGGTGAGCAGGGCGAGGTCGGGCACGTCGTAGCCGCGGGCGTGGCTGGACTCCTCGACGGCCGTCAGCTGATCCTCGAAGATCGCCTTCGAGTCGAACAGGAGGCGGCCGATCAGCGTGGACTTCCCGTCGTCGACGCTGCCTGCGGTGGCGATGCGCAGCAGTTGCGAGCGCGGTGCAAGAACCTCCGGCATTAGAAGTAGCCCTCCTTCTTGCGATCTTCCATGCCGGCTTCGGAGATCCGGTCGTCGGCCCGGGTCGCCCCTCGCTCGGTGATGCGCGCGGCGGCGACCTCGGCGACGACGTCGTCAGGCGTGGCGGCGTCGGACTCCACACAACCGGTGCAGGTGGCGTCCCCGATCGTGCGGAACCGGACCGTCGCCCGGAACGGCGTCTCGCCGGGCTGCGCGGTGACGAAGCGGGTGTCGGCCGCCAACAGCATGCCGTCACGCTCGATCACCTCGCGACGATGCGCGTAGTACAACGACGGGAGGCCGATGTCCTGGTCGCGGATGTAGGACCAGATGTCGAGCTCGGTCCAATTCGACAGCGGGAACACCCGCATGTTCTCGCCCTTCTTGTGCCGGCCGTTGTAAAGACTCCACAGCTCCGGACGCTGGTTGCGCGGGTCCCACTGCCCGAACTCATCGCGGAAGCTGAACACGCGCTCCTTGGCGCGCGCCTTCTCCTCATCGCGACGGGCGCCCCCGAAGACCGCGCCGAACTGGTTCTCCGCGATCCCCCGTAGCAACGTCACCGTCTGCAACCGGTTGCGGCTCGCCCGAGGGCCGGTGTCCTCGACGGAGCGGCCGGCGTCGATGTCGTCCTGCACGCTGGCCACGATCAGCCGTACCCCTAGCCGCTCGACGCTCTGGTCGCGGAACTCGATGACCTCGTCGAAGTTCTCGCCGGTGTCGATGTGCATCACCGGAAACGGCACTGGGGCCGGCCAGAATGCCTTGGCGGCGACGTGCAGCATGACGACCGAATCCTTGCCACCGGAGAACAGCAGCGCCGGCCTCTCGATGGTCGCGGCGACCTCGCGGAAGATGTGCACGGCCTCGGCCTCTAGTTTGTCGAGATCTGAGAGCTCGTAGGTGCTAACGGTCACCGTGATTCCTCTCTCTGCGGCGCGCAATCGCCGGCTAGGTCTAGCTGCGGCGGGCGCCCACCGACTTCGTCCGTGACGGCCTGAGCGACCGCTGCCAGGGCTCGACCTCGGCGCGAGATCTCCGAGCCGGTGACCGATTGGCCGACATACAGAGATAGCACAAGCTCCTGCTCGCCTTCGGCGTCGAAGGTCGGTGCTGCGAGAACGCTCACTGGGTATGTGTGTCCAGGCGTGATCTCGCCGTCGAGGTAGACCCGTTCGCCGAGATTGGCGACCATCTCCGCGACGAGCTCGCGCAGCTCGTCGGGGAGGTCGTAGGCCGCCACCCCGGCCACCAGGGAGTGCAGCTGACGACCGGCGGGGGTCAGCGCCTCGATGAGGAATCCGCGCCGGCGGGAGTCGGTGACAATGTGGCGCAGGTGCGGGGCATCGATCTGCGCGCCGGCCGTGGACGGCAGGGCGAGCCAGCGCGCGAATGCGGGATCGTCGCGCCAGGCGACGTGCATGAGCCCCATCGGTGGGGCGAACGGGTAGCGCTGCCCCACAGTCACGAACGGCGTCCGCCCGGCGGTGTCGGTGCTCGCCAGAATCAGGATGTGCTCGCCGACCACGACCGAGGCCGTGCAGGACGTCCGATATTGCTGGCTCAACGGCGCCAGGTGCCGTTCGGCGATGGCGGCCGCGCTGTGATTGTCCTGGGCGCTGCGGCCGACACGCACCAGTGCGGGGCCGAGGCGGTAGGTCTTGGTGCGCCCCTCACAGCTGAGGTATCCACTGTCGGCCAGCGTGGTGACGATGCCGAGGCAGGTCGGTTTGCTGATGTCGAGCGCGCGTGCCAGCTCCGACAGGCCGAATCGCTCGTCCGCGTGGGCAGCGAAGAAATCCAGCATCGCGACCACGCGCTGGGTAGGCGGAGAACGTCGAACGGAAGTCATTGACCGCAGCCTAGAACACGTTCTAGTGTGTTGGGAAGTGGAATGGACCGAACCGGTCCACATATGTACCGAATCAGACGGTACCCGAGAACCCAGTGAGGAACAGGCGTGCTGACCCAGCCCCTTGCCCAGGCGCTCGCGGAGGCCGAGAAGATCATCGCCGACGCGCCCCACGTCAAGACCGAGCAGGATCTGATCGAGGGCTACGACTACCTGGCCGGCACTTTGCGTGCGGCCATCGCATCGTCCTGGTCCTTCGAGCGGGACTTCCCGGTGTTCATCCGCTCGGCGACGCCTTACACGAAGGTCGGACTGGACAATCCGGACACGCTGTACTTCAGCGCACGCATCCGCGACAGCGCCGAGTACCTGGTCACCGGCACCCGGGGAACGACGGCGGACCTGAGCTTCCAGGTACTCAGCGGGGACTATTCGCCGGACGTGGTGCCCGACAGCCAGAGCGCCTTCGACGATCGGGCGATCGAGATCGCCGCGGATGGCAGCTTCCAGTTGCGCTTCGGACCGGCCAAGCCGAACCCGCCCGCGAACTACTTCGCGCTGCGCGAAGGCGCCTCGATGTTGCTGGTACGCGAGGTGTTCAGCACGTGGACCGAGCAAAGCGGGACCATCCGAATTCAGCGTGTAGATCGAATCGGCGAGGCTCCCGAGCTGGCTTCCAAGCAACTCACCGCGCGACGGTTCGACATTGCAGGCAGGACCTTGGTGCAGCAACTGAAGACCTTCCTGGCATTCCCGGAGTGGTTCTACCTGAAGCTGCCGGTCAACACGATGACCGAGCCGCGCCTCACGCCCGGCGGCCTCGCCACCCAATACTCGTCGGTGGGGCACTTCGACCTGCAGCCCGACCAGGCCATGATCGTCACGGTGCCCGTCTCCGATGCGCCGTACCAAGGATTCCAGCTCGGCACGATGTGGTACCTCTCGCTCGACTTCATCAACCACCAGACCAGCCTCACGGCGGATCAGGCGCGTCATGACGAGGACGGCAACATCCGCTTCGTGCTCAGCGAGCGCGATCCGGGACTGGCGAACTGGCTCGAGCTCACCGGCCGTACCCGCGGATACCTGCAGATCCGGTGGCAACGAACATCGCGCGAGTTCACCGAAGCCGACGGGCCCAAGGTCGAGGTCGTCGCGTTCGACGCGCTACCGGAGCAGCTGCCCTTCTACGGTGTGGCAACTGTCAGCGAGCAGCAGTGGCGAGCACGCATCGCGGCGCGCCAGGCAGCCGTGGCCGACCGGATGCTCGGCTAAGGGTCATGCCCGGCACCGGAACGCTGCTGCGGGACAAGGTCATCGTCGTCAGCGGGACGGGCCCCGGGTCGGGCCGCTCGATAGCGCTGCAATCGGCCAAGCAGGGTGCCGACCTCGTGCTCGCCGCCCGAACAGAGTCCCGGCTCGCCGCGGTCGGGGATGAGGTGAAGGCGTTGGGCCGGCGCGTGCTCAGCGTCGGCACCGATGTCGACGACGACGCGTCTGCGCAGCACCTGGTCGAGGCGACGCTCACCGAGTTCGGCCGCGTCGACGCCCTGGTCAACAACGCCTTCGCGATCCCTCCGCTCGGCGACCTCGCCACGGTGGACCTCGACCAGACGCGGGCAGGTTTCGAGACCAACGTGCTCGGTGCGCTTCGGCTGAGCCCGCTGTTCGCGCCGAGCCTGGCTGAGCATGGCGGCAGCATCGTCATGATCAATTCATCGGTGCTGCGTCACTCCAAGAGCCCCTACGGCGCCTACAAGATGTCCAAGGCCGCACTGCTCGCGCTGGCCCAATCGTTGGCCAGCGAGCTGGGCCCGAGCGGCGTCCGGGTGAACTCGGTGGCCCCGGGATACATCTGGGCGCAGATGCTGCAGGACTACTTCGGGTACCTGGCCGGTAAGCGGGGCGTCGACCCTTCGGTCATCTACGACGAGACGGCGGCAGGCATGGACCTGCGCCGCCTGCCCGATCCCGACGCGATCGCCGACGCGGTGGTGTTCCTGGCCTCGGAGCTGGCCCGCGATGTCACCGGGCACTGTCTCGACGTCAACTGTGGGGAGTTCCACCACTGATGAGCACACCACTGTCCAGGTCAGGCCGGGCCGACATCGGCACCGTCGAGGATCTGCACGCCACGGCGACCAGGATCACCGCGCTCGACGACTTCGGCGATGACGACTACCGCGAGGGTCTGCAGGTGCTGCTGAACTCCTACGCCCAGGACGAGAGGCTGACGCCTTGGGGTAATCGGGTGACCCGCGCCGCGATGCGTGACGCCCTAATGGCCAGGCTGTTCAGCGAAGCAGCCTGGAAGCAGTACCCGCAGCACGCCGAGGTAGCGATCACTCGCCCGATCTTCGTCACCGGGCTGCCGCGCACCGGCACCACCGCCTTGCACCGGCTTCTGTGTGAGGACCCGGCCAACCAGGGGCTGGAGATGTGGCTGACCCAGGTCCCGCAGCCCCGGCCGCCTCGCGACACGTGGGCCGACAACCCGCTGTTCGCCCGGATGCAAGCAGGCTTCGATCAGCATCACGCCGAGAACCCCGAGTTCATGGGCGTGCACTTCATGTCCGCCGACATGGTGGAGGAGTGCTGGCAACTGCTCCGCCAGTCCATGGTTTCGATCGCCTACGAAAGCCTGGCCTACCTGCCGACCTATTCGTCGTGGCTGCGCCAGCAGGACTGGACACCGTCCTACCGCCGGCACCGGCGAAACCTGCAGCTGATCGGGCTCAACGATGTCGAGCGGCGTTGGGTGCTCAAGAACCCGAGTCACCTGTTCGCCCTCGATGCGCTGCTCGAGGTCTACCCCGACGCGCTGATCGTGCAGACCCACCGTGATCCGCGCACCCTGATCGCCTCGACGAGCAGTCTCAGCGCGCAAGCGACCCAAGGCCAGTCCGAACTCTTCCTCGGAGAGGTCATCGGCGAGTCCCAGCTTGACCTCTGGGCGCGGGGAGCCGAGCAGTTCATGACGTCGCGGGCGCGGCACGACCCCGCGCACTTCGTCGACGTCCAGTTCAGTGACCTCAACGACGATCCCATCCGGGAGGTGCAGGTCATCTACGACCGGCTCGGAGCGGACCTGTCGCCCGACGTCCGTGCCGCCATGATCACGGTGAACGCCGAAAGCAGGTCGGGCAGCCGCAAGCCCTCACACACCTACTCGCTGGCTGACTTCGGGCTGACCGAGGCCGATGTCGAAGCCCGTTTCGGCGCCTACCTGGCCGGCCACTGCTGATCGCTGCCCGGGCTTGCGTCCAGGCGCGCGCGGGCCACGCTCGCCGGCACGCACATGCGCCAGGCGTCGATGACGATCTCACGAAGCTGCTCCTCGTCCAGAGCTTCCAGACGTACGTGCACCCAGTTGTAGCGCTCATCGGACTGGGCGGGCATCAGGAAGGTGTCCGGGTCGTGCGCGACGAGGGCAGCGCGCTCGTGCTTGGGGAACGCAAAACCCATCACCGTCTCGTCCCGTGACAGCGCCAAATACACAATGCGCCCGATCCGGAAGTTGACCCGGTCGCGGACCAGCGCCTCGGACGTACGCGGCAAGGTCATCGCGATCGCCCGAACATCGCCCGCCGTGACTGCCAACGCGTGGCCTCCGCTCTCGCGCCGGCCAATCACAGGCGGACGCGCCAGCCCCGCACGGTGCTGGTACGGGCAGTATGGACGTCGTGTCCGACACCGCCGGCACTGCCGAGACCATGGCCCTGCAGAGCATGCTCGAGGGCGGCGACGTGCTCGTCCTGTCCGGCGCTGGGCTGTCGACGGACTCCGGCATCCCCGACTATCGCGGCCCCAGCGGGGCCAAACGCACCCAGGCGCCGATGACCTACCAGCTGTTCACCGGCGACCCGATGGCCCGGCATCGCTACTGGGCGCGCAGCTTCCTCGGCTGGCGCCAGATTCGCGACGCCCGACCGAACTTGGGACACCTCGCGGTCACGGCGTGGCAACGCGCAGGGATGCTGAGCGCGATCATCACCCAGAATGTCGACGGGCTGCACCAGGCCGCGGGCACCGGTGGCGTGATCGAATTGCACGGCGGCCTGGATCGAACCCGGTGCCTCAACTGTGGTGACCGCCGACCGCGGGTCGAACTGGATGCCCGGTTGCGACGGCTGAATCCGGACTTTCACCCCCGGGCGGGCGCGGCCTATGCCGATGGGGACGCCGAACTGCCTGACTCGGAGCTCACCCGGTTCGTGATGGCGCCCTGCACCGCGTGCGGGGCGGACCTGCTCAAGCCGGACGTGGTGTTCTTCGGGGAGAATGTGCCCGCTGACCGCGTCCGGATGTGCTTCGACGCGCTGTCCTCGGCTCGGGCTCTGCTCGTGTTGGGTTCGTCGCTGACCGTGTTCTCCGGGTACCGATTCGTACGCGCCGCCGCTGCGGCGTCGGTGCCGGTGGCCATCGTGAATCAAGGTTTGACCCGAGCGGACAGCCTCGCGACCGTGCGCATCGATGCCCCCCTGGGACAGGTGCTGCCCAATCTCGTGCCGATGGCGGGCCATCGGCACGAGATTGGCGATGCACAGTGGGAGCGCTGAGCCATAGCATCGCCAGATGGTCTTCGCGATCGCGACGTTCTCGCTTGCCGCGGCATTGATAGTGCTGCTGCCCGGTCCCGACACGCTCGTCGTGATCCGCAGCATCGTCCGAGGCGGCAGGCCGGCCGGGGTGGCGACCGCGACCGGCAACCTCGTGGGTCTGGCGGTCTGGGTTGCGGCCGCGTCCCTCGGGCTCGCCGCTCTGCTGCGGGCCAGCCACGCCGGTTACGAGATCCTGCGAATCGCCGGTGCCGTGTACCTGGTCTGGCTCGGCGTGCAGTCGATCCGCAACCGCGCGGTTCCCCGGGCCGCGGCCGGGCCCGCTGAGCCCCGCCGGCGCCGCAATCTGGTGGGGACCGGGTTTCGGGCCGGGGTGATCACCAACCTGCTGAATCCGAAGGTGGGCGTGTTCTTCGTGACGTTCCTGCCTGGATTCGTGCCGCACGGCGACTCGGTCGGGTTGACCTCGTTCCTGTTCGGGGCGATCTTCATCCTCGAGACGGCCGGGTACTGGGTCGTGTTGCTGTCGCTGGCGACGAAGGTGACCGCCTGGATGGCGCAAGCGCGCACCAAGCGCCGCCTCGACACGGCCACCGGCGCCATTCTGATCGGCTTCGGACTCCGGTTGGCCGTCGAATCCTGAGCCAGCGCCGGCGCGTCCGGCGGTTGCTCAGCCGCGCCGCTGGCGTAACACAGGACTCATAGGTCACAATGACAACGCACACCTCGTACGTGGGACGGATCGCTGGGGAAGGCGTCGCCGTCTACTCACAGGAGGTGTGTCGTGTCGGATGTCCGCAGGAGCGGTCTTACGACTGGACGCACCATGCCCACGACACGGGGCGTGGTGTTCATGCATTGCTGCCCGTCAGCGATCGCCCCACATGTCGAGTGGGCCCTCGCGGGCGTGCTCGGGCGCCCGGTACGCCTGGAG
>JALYIS010000197.1 GCA_030775705.1 Actinomycetota bacterium | reverse complement strand
TGGCCGAGAGCCGCGAACATCCGATGCATGTGGGCAGCCTCCAGCTATTCGCGCCGCCGGAGGGTATGGATTCTCTCGGCGTGCGTTCGATGCTGGACGCCGCGATCGCCCAGGACGAGGTGATGCCGCTATTCCGCAAGCGGGCGCGGCGGTCGTTGACGTCGTTGGGGCAATGGGGCTGGGAACCGGACGAGGAGTTCGACCTCGAGCATCACGTGCGCCGTAACGCGTTGCCCCAGCCCGGCCGTGTCCTGGAACTGCTGGCACTGTGCTCGCGACTCCACTCGACGTTGCTTGACCGACACCGCCCGCTCTGGGAGATGCACCTGATCGAGGGCCTCAACGACGGCAGGTATGCGATCTACACCAAGGTGCACCACGCGCTGGTGGACGGCGTCTCTGCGCTCCGGTTGCTGGGTCGGATGCTCAGTGAGGACCCGGACCTGCGTGACATGCCCGCGCCGTGGGCGCCGCGGATGGCCAGGCCCAAGGGCACTCCGGACAGGACGCACAGCCGCCTGCGTAGCGTGCTCGGCGCGGCGACGGAGACCGCGGGGCTGGTGCCCGCACTTGCGGACACGGTCTCGCGCGCGATCACTCAACAGACCGGGACCATGTCCTTCTCCGCACCTCACACCATGTTCAACGTGCCGATCACCGGCGCGCGGCGCTTCGCTGCCCAGTCGTGGCCGATGGAGCGGATACGCCAGGTCGGCAAAGCCGCCGAGGCAACCGTGAACGACGTCGTGCTGGCAATGTGCTCCGGCGCCCTGCGCGCCTACATGACTGGTCTCGACGCGCTGCCTGAGTCACCGCTGATCGCGATGGTGCCGGTGTCCTTGCACTCGGACGACGCTGGCAGCGGCGACGGCGGCGGGAACTCCGTCGGTGTGGTCATGTGCAACCTGGGCACGCATCAGGCCGATCCCGCGCAGCGTCTGCAGACCATCCATGACTCGATGGTCGAGGGGAAGGAGTCCTTGCGCGGGATGTCCCAGGCGCAGATCCTCGCGATGAGCGCGCTCGGCGTCAGCACACTCCTGCTGCTGCCAGCGCTGCGGCTCAACGGCGTTGTGCGCCCGCCCTTCAACCTGGTCATCTCGAACGTCCCCGGTCCACGCAAACCGATGTACTGGAACGGGGCCCGACTGGACGGGCTGTACCCGCTGTCCATCCCGCTCGACGGGCAGGCCCTCAACATCACCTGTACGAGCTACTCGGACGAGATCGCGTTCGGGCTCACCGGCTGCCGGCGCACCGTGCCCCATTTGCAGCGGCTGCTCGATCATCTCGACGATGAGCTCGTCGCCCTCGAGCAAGCGGCAGGGGTCGCCTGAATGTCCAGCAACTGGGCAACCTTCTCGGCGACCTTCCTCGCGTGCAGCGTGGAGTCCGTCGAAGCGCTCACGATCGTGCTAGCTGCCGGGACCGCACGTAAGCAGTGGCGCTCCGCGATGCTTGGCGTGGGTGCTGCGGTCGCGGTGCTTACGGCGATCGTCGCCGCCCTAGGGCCTGCCGTAACCGCAATCCCATTGCGCGGGCTCCGCCTCGGTGTGGGGGCCTTGCTGCTTGTCTTCGGACTGCAGTGGTTGCGTAAGGCGATCTTGCGGGGGAGTGGGTTCAAGGCGCTGCACGACGAAGCCGCGATCTTTGCCAGGGAGCTTTCGGCCGCCCAGTCGGCGGTCGCCGAACGCCGTCGAGGCGTCGAGGATTGGTACGCGTTCACGTTGTCGTTCAAAGGCGTTCTGCTGGAGGGGCTCGAGGTTGCCTTCATCGTCTTGACCTTCGGCAGCAACGCTAAAGACATCCCACTCGCCTCCATCGCGGCAGCGATCTCGATCGTCGCCGTGGTGGTGCTCGGCCTCACGATACGTGCCCCTCTCACGCGGGTCCCGGAGAACAGCATGAAGTTCGTGGTGGGCGTGATGCTCACGGCGTTCGGGATGTTCTGGGGCGGCGAGGGAGCAGGTGCGAAGTGGCCCGGCAACGACGCCGCTATCCCAGTGTTGGCAGCCGCCGTGGCGATATTCGCTCTCGGCTTGATCGCCGTGATGCGCCGAGCGGCGGCAGCCGATCTTGACGCCCCGCCGCGGTCTCACGCGGGGACGGTGAGCCGGTGATATCTCGGCTGCGCGCATTCGGAGCGTTCTGGTACGACTTCGTCGTCGGCGATGACTGGCGGGTCGCGATCGGCGTCGTCGTTGCCCTGGCAGCCACCTACCTGATTGCCCAGAACACTCACGCGACCGTGTGGTGGGTGATGCCGGTGGCAGTCGTGATCCTGCTTCCGGTGAGCCTGCTTCGCGCTGTTCGGGCATCCAAGCGCACTAAGCAGTAGCAGTCGCGGCTTCTCCACCACCCCGTAGGCCATCCCATCGGCAATACTGCGGGCTAACTCAATGCATGTCCAAAGTGATGGTGTCGATACCCGATGATCTCCTTGCACAGCTCGATGCCGAGGTCAAGCGCAGGTCGACCAGCCGCAGTGCATTGCTTGCCAGCGCCGCGCGACGCGAGCTTGCTCGCCAGGATCCCGCTGACCTCGCCGCGGCGATCGAGCGCTCCGAGCGTCGCTTCCTTGGCGCCGGCAGTTTCGACTCGGCGGACCTCGTCCGGTCCGACCGTGACGATCGTCGGTGACGCGCCTCCTGGTCGACACCTCGGTGTTGATCAAGTGGTTTCACGACGCGGGGGAGAGCGAACTCGCTGAAGCTCGTGCGATACGGGACGCTCACATCCGGGGTGATCTCGACGGGCACGTGCTGGATCTGGCGATGCACGAGGTTGGCAACGTTCTGGCGCGGGCATTGAAGTGGACTGCTGCCGATGTCGGCGACCAACTCGACGACTTGCTGACGATCGTCGGCTCGCCGATTGTGATGGCGCGAAGCTGGCTCCGAGACGCGGCCGTCCTGGCCGAAACGCACGCGCTGTCTTTCTATGACGCCAGTTGGGCCGCGACAGCTGCCGGGCTCGGCGTTTCGCTGGTCAGCGCAGATCGCCGACTCCTCGCCGCCGGGCTCGCAGAATCACCGTCCGCTGTCAGCTCGCGGTTGAACCTCGCGTTGTAGCGCGGCGAAAGGGGCCGGGACGGGCGCAGATTGTTCTACCGGGCAACCGTCAATATTCGAGTCGCAACAAACCGCGTCCGAGCCGCTCGATCAGACTCGTATGACGCGCGGCCCGCCGACGCTCTCGATGGCATCGAAATCGTTGTCCTGACTCACGATGTCCATCTTGTTTGCGGTAGCGACGGCGGCGATCCACAGGTCGTTGACCTTCGCTGTGCGCCCTTCCTCGGCCAGCCGCACGCGAAGCGACGCCCAGTGGCGAGCCGCCTCGGCAGTGACAGGCAGTGCTTGGACGACGGAGACGGCGTCGACCGTGGCCAGACGGCGAGCACGAGTCGTCGTATCGGTCGCGGCCAAGACACCGGCGTGCAGTTCGGCGAGGGTCACCACGCTCACTGCGGTCTGGTCGGGCACCGACCCGACGTCGAGGCGACGACCAGTTTCGCGGGCGATCAGGACACTGGTGTCGAGGAGCGCGGGCCTGCCGCTCACAGGGGGTCGAGATCCGCGGTCGTCTCGCCAGCCAGCTTCTCGAGGTCGTCGGTGAGTCCCGAGTCAGCTTGGTGCAAGACCAACTCGGCGAACTCGGCCCTGGAGAGGAACTGAGGGCGTGCTGATCGGGGCGGAACGATTTCGGCAACGGGTGTGCCGTTGACCGTGACCGTCACGTGCGTCCCGCCGGCTACTTGCCGCAGCACATCGGCAGTGTGGTTACGCAGGTCCCGTGAGGCCACAGTGCTCATGTGCGTAATCGTAGCACAAACTGCACGAATTCACCGGCAGCCGTTAGCAATCCGATCGAAGACGCTCGTAACTATTCGAGGACACCTCTGCCCAGCTATGTCTCACCGGTGATACGATAGCTACATGGATTCGGTCACCGTTCGGGAGTTGCGCAACCACGGGGGAGTGGTCCTCGACCGCGTCGCGCGCGGCGAGGCGCTGGTTGTCACCCGCGATGGCACCGAGGTCGCGGAGTTGCGGCCGCGCGTCCGCCGAAGCCCGACGCCGGCAGATCTCATCGCCCGACGCCGGCACCTGCCAAAGGTCGATCCTGACGCGCTCCGCAGGGACCTGGACGCCATCCTGGACGCCGCGTTGTGACTGAAGCTGGTACCCGAGGGATGCTCGACACCTCGACGGTGGTCCTGCTGGGCCAGCTCTCGGATCCGACCTCACTCCCGACGGACTCGATCATTAGCGCGATCACCCTCGCCGAGCTGTCGGTTGGCCCGCACGTCGCCCGCACCTCAAGAGAACGCGTCGCGCGCCAGGCGCACCTGCAGCAAGCCGAGTCCGACTTCGAGGCGATTCCGTTCGGGCCTGACGCTGCGCGTGCGTTTGGCCGAGTGGCAGCGTCGCTTCGCGCCATTGGTCGCAAGCCCGCAGCTCGGACCTACGACGCGTTGATCGCAGCATCAGCTCTCGCCGAAGACGTGCCGATCTATACGTGCAATCCCGATGACTTCGAGGGGATCGAAGGGCTCGATGTCAGGACCGTGCCGCATCCGGATCAATGACTATATTGCCGTAACCGTCAGTATTCGACAGGATCCCGATGACGTCGCTGCGGCGATCGAGCGCTCCGAGCGTCGTTTTCGCGGCGCCGGCAGCTTCGAATCAGCCGACCTGTCCGGTCCGACCGTGACGATCGTAGGTGACGCGCCTTCTGATCGACACGTCGGTATTGATCAAGTGGTTTCACAAGTCGGGAGAGAGCGAACTCGGTGAGGCTCGCGCGATACCGGACGTTCACATCCGCGGTGATCTCGACGCGCATGTGCTGGATCTGGCGCTATACGAAGTTGGAAACGTTCTGGCGCGGGCATTGAAGTGGTGTGCCGCCTATGTCGGTGACCAACTCGACGACTTGCTGTCGATAGTGGGGCCGCCGATCACGATGGCGCAAAGCTGGCTTCGTGACGCGGCCGTGCTAAGCCAGACGCACACGCTGTCGTTCTACGACGCGACCTGGGCGGCGGCTGCCGCCGCACTAGGCATTCCCCTCATCAGCGCAGACCGCCAACTGATCGCCACCGGACTGGCCGAAACGCCCTCTGCCGTTGCCGCGCGGTTGAAGCTCGCCCCATAACGGCGAGGTCAGGTCTCGGAGCTCGACCGGGGACAACCTGGCGTGGGCGATTGCGTTGATTGACATAATGTTCATTATCGGCGAACGTTTGAGATGGTAGGAGAGCGGCCAAGGGAACAGTTACGGCACCTAGGCCGTGTCCGGGGCTGGCCGGACGTTGCGAACCGTCTTCGCGATAACTTCGGATGCGTCGATTGCGATGGCAGCAGACCTCAGATGGTGAGAAGCGCGTCGCCCCCAGCTCGTGGGCCCCTGTCCCTCCCACGGTGACGGCGGCGCTCTAGTTCTGGTCGGTTCAGAGACGCTGTGAGGATGCTCCTAGCCCCTGGGGAGTGACCCGTCGGGTGGGTAAACCAGGGTTTTCCGATCTTGTTGGCCGGTGTTTGCAGGCCGTATCGTTCCTCCACCACCAACTAGAACATCGCCCAGTTGCACCGGAAATCTGACAGTCCCCCAGTAACGGCACGCTCAGCGTCTACCGCGCGATCGCCGCGGCATAGAGTGCGTCGGCTCTGCTAGCAAAATGGAGGTTTGGCGGGTTTGTGGCACCTACGGGCACGTCCGACTATAATTCGGACCATGTCGCAGACAATGACCGTCACAGACGCGAAGGCCCATCTCTCTGAGCTCGTCTCCGTCGTCGCCAGCACCCAAGACCACATCGACATCACCCGCAATGGGGAACTGGCCGCCGTGCTGATGTCTCACACCGAACTCGCGGCTCTACGAGAGACAATCGCGATCCTGTCTGACGCGCACGCCGTCGAGGACATTCGACAGGCCGAGGTCGACATTGCCGCCGGGGACACGACGAACGCCGCTGACCTGCGCGACACGATGCTGGCCCGGCGTCCCGCTACCGCGTGAGCGAACGGTGGACGGTGGAACTCACCGGCCCGGCCCGCCGCGCACTCGAACGAGAGCTCCCCGAAGCCGTCGCCTGGGCCGCATACACGTTCATCACAGAGCGACTGCCTGACAATCCGCGTCGGCTGGGAGGCGAGCTATCCGGACCTTACGGCGGGTACCGATCAGCTCACCTGGGCACATACCGCGTCGTCTATCGAATCGACGCCGCCAAAAACACGATCTACGTCCTGTCAGTTCGCCTTCGCGGCGACGTCTACGGAGTGCGCTGAGCGAACCGTCCTTCAGCGCGGCCAATACGTCCGTCGCAGCGCGATCTGGCGCGGCAGTGCCAGTTTGGGTTCCGAGCCACTCCACGGGCACGGAGCGGACACACGATGCCTCCGTGTCAGCGGCAAGCGGATACTATGTCGCGAGCTGCGATCAGGTGAAGGGTCGTCCTTGCGCCGACTTGGCAGCGTCGCCACTGCTGGCCCACCCGGAGACTGTAATGCCCGGCTAGGTTGCACCAACGGTCAGCCTCAACCTGAGGCTGACTGGCCCATCGCTGCCGCGAAAGCGACCTTCATGCGTTCGGCGAGGGCTTGGGCAGCCGATAGCGGCCGGACCATCACTTTGAAGTCCTCGACCTTCCCGACGTCGTTGACGCGTAGGAAGTCCGCGCCGTTGATCTTCTTGCCGTTGACTGTCGCCTCGAATTCGAGGACGGCGTCGCGTCCATCAGCGCTAACGATTTCGCGGACGTAACCGAAGTCTTCGAAGACTGTGCTCACTGCCCGCAGGATCGCCGCGGCCACCGGTTTGCCGTTGTACGGTTTGAACGCGACCGGACTGGTGAACACTACGTCGTCGGCGAGCAGCGCCTCGACGGCGTCGAAGTCGCGGCGCAGGATCGCGTCCGCTAGGGCGTGCATCAGTCCTCCACCTGCAGGTTGCCGTCGCGTACCACGACCGGTCGCCGGCCCAGCGGGAGGATCGCGGTGAGCGCCTTGAACGACGCGCCGAGCCCCGGGATCTTCGCAAAGACCCCCTGCGGGCCGCGGACCATGCGCCCGGTGCGCACGTCGTACTTTGCCGCGTGCCACGGACACACGAGGCAGCCGTCGGCGTCGATGCTTCCTTCGTCGAGGTTGCCGCCGAGGTGACGGCATTTGCGGGTCACGGCGAAGTAGTCGCCGTTGTTGCCGACGGCGTACTTGCCGACCCGGGTGACGCTGCCCTGAGGGAGATCGGCTGCAGATCCGGCTTTGGTCATCGTTCGCCTCTCGTCGTAGGTCGGGGCTATCTGCCAGTTCGTGGCCCGCAAGGTCCCCCGCGCCTACGTTATGTCATCTAGTTGTCGGGATCGCTCTGGCCTGCTCTGCCGCCGCAGCCCACACGAGGCGACTTCGTCTCGCACCTTCGGGTTGCAGACCAATTCTGTGCTCGGCTGGCCGCTGGGTGTACATGCCACCTGGAAGTTGCCGGGAAATTGTCTGACGGTCGTAGGACAACTTCCAGAGCATAGGTGCTCAGGCATGGGCCGTAGTGCGTGCCGCGGACTATGTGATTTCAGCCCCCACGCTCGGCGTCGAAGCACGGCGCCACTGCGGGACCAAATCGGTTGCGAGTGTCGCTATTGACACATCTGTGTCAGTACGGATAAATGGGCGCATCTACCTTTGGAATGAGGCGCTATGCGTAGATCGGTCCTGATGGCGGCAGTTGTCACGCTCGCGGCGGGTTTATGCGTGGCGGTGCCCACCTCGGCGGTGAGCCAATCCGCGGTCACGATTCCCGACTCGCATCCCTCTTGGGCGAATCCGAGCGCGAAGGTCGCAGATCTTGCGCCAGGTGCGGCGGTGACCTTCCGTGTGTATCTGCGCCTGCGCGGTCAGGCAGCGGCTGAATCCCTGGTGACCGCGGTCAGCGACCCCTCAAGCGCGTCCTACGGCCACTACCTCACTCCAGAGCAGGTCAAGCAGAGATTCGCCGCGGATGGTGCCACGGTGAGCGCAGTGACCGCCTGGCTCCGCTCCGCAGGGATTGGCGTGCGCGACGTCGCGGCCAACAACGCCTACGTCGAAGGCGTCGGCACCGCCGTCCAGGTGAACGGCCTGTTCAAGGTGAAGCTGGGCACGTACACGGTGGGCGGCGCGCGACTGCACGGCACCGACCGCGACCTGAGTGTCGCGACCTCCGTGAGCTCCTCAGTCCTTGCCGTCACCGGCCTCAACCAGAGTCTCGTCAAGCCCGCCACGGCAGGTCCGTCGGTGGTACCTCCCCCCGCCGGATTCCGTAACGCCCAGCCATGCGGCGCCTACTACGGCCAGAAGATCGACACAAGGGATCCCGCCTATGCGGGTCAACACCTGCCCTATGCTCCGTGCGGCTACGTTCCTGCACAACTTCGCTCGGCCTATGGCATCGACAAACTCGTGCGTGCGGGCATCGACGGCCGCGGTCAGACGATCGCAATCGTGGACGCCTTCGGCTCACCGACTCTCTACGCGGATGCGGCCGAATACGCGCGGCGCAACGACCCGACTCATCCCTTGCTCCCCAGCCAGTTCAGCCAGATTGTCGCGCCCCCGACCCCCGGACTCGAGGCCGACTGCGGCGCCGCAGGCTGGTACGGCGAGCAGACCCTCGACGTCGAGGCCGCACACGGCATGGCGCCCGGAGCCCATATTCTCTACGTCGGCGGAACGGACTGCCAAGACAGCAGTTTGGACGCCTCGGTCAACTACATCGTCGCCAACCGACTGGCCGACGTCGTCTCCAACTCCTATGGCGACCGGGGCGAGGATATCCCTGCCAGCGACATCATGGCGTTCCACCAGATCGCGATCGAGGCCGCGCTGGAAGGTATCGGCCTCAACTTCTCCTCGGGCGACAGTGGCGACGAGGCGGCAAACATCGGTCAGCCCGAGCCTGACTTCTCGGCGTCGGACCCGTTGGTCACCGCGGTCGGCGGTACCAGCCTCGGGATCAACGCTGCAGGGTCGCGTGTCGTGGAGACCGGCTGGGAGACCGGCAAGAGTACCCTCACGGCCGGCGCTTGGACACCGCCCTCCCCGGGCGCCTATCTCTACGGATCCGGCGGCGGCACGAGCCGGGTCTTCGCCGAACCGAGCTATCAGGTGGGCGTCGTCCCGGACAGTCTGGCCGCGGAGAACCAGACCGGGACCAACCGCGGGCGCGTGGTGCCCGACATCTCGATGGTCGGCGATCCGAACACCGGAATGCTGATCGGCATCACCCAGACGTTCCCGGACGGCACCTACTACGACCAGTACCGAATCGGGGGCACCAGCCTCGCCAGCCCGCTGTTTACCGGAGTCGTAGCGGTCGCCAACCAGCTGACCCACGCGGACCACGGTTTCCTCAACCCCCGTCTCTACAGCCGGACGAGGTCTGCCGCGATTCGCGACATCACCCACGCGCAAGGTGGCGTGGTCCGGGTCGACTACGTGAACGGTGTCGACGCCACGCAAGGTTTCAAGACCAGCGCGCGCGCCTTCGACTTCCCGAACCTGACGATCCACACGACGCCCGGCTATGACAACGTGACCGGGCTCGGGGTGCCGAACGGGGCGGCGTTCCTCGCGCTGCTGTGACCTCGAATGTGACCTCGAAGGCCGCCCAATAGGGGTTACGCGAGCAGGTGATCGCGGATGGCCGTGGCGCTCGGCACCGGCTGCTCCCACCAGAAAAGGTGTCCGACGTCATCGAAGGTGTGCAGGCGTGCACGCGGAATCAGCGAGGCGATGAGTTCGCCGTTGCTGTATCGCAGCATGCGGTCCGACGTGCCGTGCATGACGAGGGTGGGCGACGTGATCTGCGTCAGACGCGACTGCGTGCTGTGCACGGCGGCCGCCTGGGCTTGACGCATCACCGTCGCCATCGGTACGCGCACCGCGGTGCTTGCGGCGTAGAACGGCGCGAAGTGGGCCTCGTCCGCGGTGAATTCGGCTGACAGATTCGCCGTGTAGGCGGCCCGGATCGCCTGATTGAGGTCCCCCGTTTGCATGGCCTGAAACATCTCCATCGGCCCCGGTGCGTCGAGCGACGAGCCTGGGCCGCCAGCGTAACTACACCCGATGACGAGGCCGCGAACCCGGCCCGCGTTGTGCAGGACAAGTTCTTGGGCGACCATTCCGCCCATCGAGATCCCCACGACGTGCGCGGCCGGCCAGTCCAGTGCGTTCATCAGCTCGACAGCATCGGTGGCGAGGTCGACGATCGAGAAGCCGCCGGCCAGGTCGGTACTCTCC
>JALYIS010000196.1 GCA_030775705.1 Actinomycetota bacterium | reverse complement strand
GCGCTGATCTTCGGCCTCTCCGGCGGAGCGGGCAAGCAGCACGCCACGTCGGCGGTCGTGCCCTCCGTGCCGGTGACCGCGACCGGCGCCGGGGGCCCGCCTGCATCAGCCCAGCCGACCGGGAAGGCCCAACCGACCGGGTCGGCCATCGACCCCGCGCTGGCCCGCCAACTGATCGTGCGGTATCTCAACGACGTCAACACCCGAAATCGAGCCGATGGGCAGACGCTCATCTGCGCGGCGAAGGTGGCCTCCTGGCGCTCGTCGATCGACCAGAGTCGCGGCGACTTCACTGTCAATATCGTCCAGGCGACCTTCCAAGGAGCGACCCCTAGGTCGACTGGAATCGAGCTGAAGTACGCCCTCCAGATCACCACCGCGGGGACCGCGGCGAACAACTCGGTGACATTCACGGTCATCGACGAGCACGGCCTCAAGATCTGCGGCGAGGCGTAGCTCGGGCCGCTCTCGAGTCGCCGGTCCGTACCCTGAGCACGTGACCATGACCGCGGAGACGGGCACCCCCGTACCCTCGACGGCGGCCCCGCTGAGACTGGCGCCGGGGGTAGTGGCCGATCCGCCGATCGTCCTTGCCCCGATGGCCGGCATCACGAACACCGCGTTCCGCAGGCTCTGTCGCGAAGCCATGGCCCCGATTCTGCAGCCGGGCCAGGTCGGCGGGCTGTTCGTCAGCGAGATGATCACCTCGCGTGCGTTGGTGGAGCGAAACCCGAAGACGTTGCGCCTGGTTCGATTCGAAGCGGACGAAACGCCGCGAAGCATCCAGCTGTACGGGGTGGACCCGGCCGTCGTCGGCGCAGCCGTCGCGATGGTCGTCACCGAGGACCTGGCCGACCATGTCGACCTCAATTTCGGCTGCCCCGTCCCGAAGGTCACCCGTAAGGGCGGCGGCGCCGCGTTGCCGTGGCGTATCGACTTGTTCGAGCAGATCGTTCGCTCGGCAGTGAACGCAGCGGGCGGCGCGGTACCGGTGACCGTGAAGATGCGGATCGGCGTGGACGCGGCACACCCCACCTACCGCGAGGCGGCGCTGCGAGCACAGGACGCCGGGGTCGCGCACGTCGCCCTGCACGGGCGGACCGCCGCCGACTTCTACGGCGGGACCGCGGACTGGGCGCCGATCGCCGAGCTCGTCGAGCTGCTTGACATTCCCGTGCTCGGCAACGGCGACATCTGGGAAGCGGAGGACGCCTTGCGCATGATCCGCGAGACCGGGTGCGCAGGTGTCGTCGTGGGCCGGGGCTGCCTGGGGCGCCCGTGGCTGTTCGCGGACCTCGCGGCCGCGTTCAATGCACGGCCGCAGCGATCGCGACCTGACCTGCACGCAGTGGCCGCGATGATGGGACGGCACGCGCAACTGCTCACCGACTGGGCGGGCGAGCAGCGCGGGGTCACCGACTTCCGCAAGCACGTCGCCTGGTACCTGAAGGGCTTTGCTGTCGGCAGCGAGCTGCGTCGTGCGTTGGCGAGCTCGTCGACGCTGGCCGAACTGGAACGCCTGCTGGCGACCCTCGACCTGGACCAATCATTCCCCGAGGCAGTGATCGGCCAACCGCGCGGGCGCACGAGCGGCGCGCGAGCGGTGGCCCTGCCGCAGGGCTGGCTCGACGATCAGCACTGCGTGGCGATCCCCGCCGGGGCCGAGCTGGACGACGGCGGCGGCTGACGCTGGCTCGGGGGTTCTAAGCTGCGCTCAAGACTCGCGAGCCAACTGGAGTGCGCCCGATGCCAAAGTATGTCTACGACTTCGCCGAGGGCAACAGGGACCTGAAGGACCTGTTGGGTGGCAAGGGCGCCAATCTCGCGGAGATGACGAACCTCGGCCTCCCCGTTCCGCCGGGCTTCACGATCACCACACAGGCGTGTCAGACCTACCTGCGCAGCGGAAGCCAGCCGCCAGAGATGGAGGCTGAGGTCAGCGAGCACCTGCGCGCCCTCGAAGCGACTATGGGCAAGTCCTTGGGGCAGTCCGACGACCCACTGCTCGTGTCCGTCCGGTCAGGGGCGAAGTTCTCGATGCCCGGGATGATGGAGACCGTCCTCAACATCGGCCTCAATGACCAGTCGGTGCGCGGACTGGCGGCGCAGGCCGGCAACGAGCGATTCGCCTTCGACTCCTACCGCCGCCTCATCCAGATGTTCGGCAAGACCGTACTCGGAATCTCCGGGGAGCACTTTGAGGAGGCGCTCGAGGCAGCCAAACACGCCAAGGACACCACGAACGATCTTGACCTGGATGCCGAGGATCTGCGCAGCCTGGTAGAGACGTTCAAGCAGGTCGTGGTCACGCACGCGGGTCGCCCGTTCCCGCAGGAGCCGCGCGAGCAGATGGACCTGGCGGTGCGCGCGGTCTTCGACTCGTGGAACACGGACCGGGCAGTCATCTACCGGCGGCAGGAGCGGATCCCGGCCGACCTCGGTACCGCGGTGAACATCTGCTCGATGGTGTTCGGCAACCTGGGTATGGATTCGGGCACCGGGGTGGCGTTCACCCGCGACCCCGCCAGCGGCGCGCAGGGTGTTTACGGCGACTACCTGCAAAACGCCCAAGGCGAAGACGTCGTGGCCGGCATCCGCAACACGGTGCCGCTGGCCGACCTCGAGGACCTCGACAAGCGGTCCTACGACGAACTGATGCAGACGATGCAGCGGCTCGAGGAGCACTACCGCGACCTGTGCGACATCGAGTTCACCATCGAACGCGGCAAGCTGTGGATGCTGCAGACCCGGGTGGGGAAGCGGACCGCCGCGGCGGCGTTCCGGATCGCGACCCAGTTGGTGGACCAGGGCCTGATCGACATGGACGAGGCGGTCTCGCGAGTGACCGGCGCCCAGCTGGCGCAGTTGATGTTCCCGCGGTTCGACGAGCGGGTGGCCGGGCGCCGCAAGATCGGCCAGGGCATGAACGCCTCCCCCGGGGCGGCGGTCGGCAAGGTCGTGTTCGACTCCTACACGGCGGTGAAGTGGTCGCGCTCGGGTGAGTCGGTCATCCTCGTCCGGCGCGAGACGAACCCGGACGACCTCAATGGCATGATCGCCGCCGCCGGCATCCTCACCTCCCGTGGTGGCAAGACCAGCCACGCAGCAGTGGTAGCTCGCGGGATGGGCAAGACCTGCGTATGTGGTGCCGAGTCGCTCGACGTGGACACGAAGAAGCGGATCCTGCGGGCCGCGCATGGCGTCGAGGTTCACGAAGGCGACGTCATCTCGATCGACGGCACCTCCGGCGAGGTGTTCCTGGGCGAGGTGCCGGTGGTCGCGTCCCCGATCGTGGAGTACTTCGAGGGGGAGCTCGACCCGGACGCCGAGGACGCCGGCGACCTGGTGAAGGCCGTGCACCGCATCATGCGCCACGCCGACGGGGCGCGGCGGATGGCGGTCCGGGCCAATGCCGACAATGCCGAGGACGCGGCTCGCGCACGCCGGTTCGGTGCGCAGGGCATCGGCCTGTGCCGGACCGAGCACATGTTCCTGGGCGAGCGGCGCCACCTGGTCGAGCAGCTGATCCTTGCTGACACCGACGAGGAGCAGGCGAGCGAGCTCAAGGAGCTGCTGCCGCTGCAGCGCGAGGACTTCATCGCCATCCTGGAGGCGATGGATGGCCTGCCGGTGACGATCCGGCTCCTGGACCCGCCGCTGCACGAGTTCCTGCCCGACATCACCGAGCTGTCGGTGCGGGTCGCGGTGGCCGAGGCGCGCGGGGAGAAGCGTGAGGGCGATCTTCGGATGCTGCAGGCCGTGCACAAGCTGCACGAGCAGAACCCGATGCTGGGGCTGCGCGGCGTGCGCCTCGGAGTGGTCATCCCGGGACTGTTCGAGATGCAGTCCAGGGCGATCCTCGAGGCGGCGGCGGAGCGCATCAAGGCCGGCGGCGTCCCCCGCGTCGAGATCATGGTTCCGCTGGTGGCCAATGTCCAGGAGTTCGAGACGGTCAAGCAGGACATCATCCAGGTCGCGCGCGACGTTCGCGCCGAGACCGGCGTGCACCTGGAGTTCCTGGTTGGCACCATGATCGAACTGCCGCGGGCCGCGCTCACCGCCGGCCAGATAGCGGAGGCGGCCGAGTTCTTCTCGTTCGGCACCAACGACCTCACCCAGACCACCTGGGGATTCTCCCGGGACGACGTGGAGGCGTCGTTCTTCACCGCTTACTTGGAGAAGGGCATCTTCGGCGTCAGCCCGTTCGAGTCCATCGACCGCGAAGGCGTCGGTGAATTGGTCCGCATCGCCACGAACGCGGGGCGCGAGCACCGGCCCGGCCTCAAACTCGGGGTCTGCGGCGAACACGGGGGGGATCCCGACAGCGTCCATTTCTTCGAGGAGGTCGGGCTGGACTACGTCTCCTGCTCGCCGTTTCGGGTGCCGATCGCCCGCCTGGAGGCCGGACGGTCGAGCGCTGCGGACTGACACCCGGGCGAACCGCCCGCAGCCACCAGGTAGCGTCTAGGTGTGTTCCGCCGCCGTCCCAGCCCAGAGACGCGGGACCGGCTGGCTTCGCGCCGACACGAGCCTGACGGCGGCACCCTGGTGGTGCCCACCGTCGCGTTGGTCCAGCAGATCCTCGACGAATTCGGCCTGAAGCACGCACTGGACGACGACGGCGACCTCACCGTGCGGTGGGAGAAGTGCAACGTCTTCTTCTTCTTCTACGGGGACAAGCGCGAGGTGTTGCAGGCCAGGCTGTACCTGAACCGGCGCTTCTCAGTCGACAACCGTGGCGCGATCGCGCTGATGCTCGATGAGTGGAACCGCACCAAGCTCTTCCCAAAGGCGTACACCGTGCTCCCCGACGACGGCATGGTCGGCATCTGCGGCGAGCAGTGCTACGACTTCGACACCGGCGCGACCCGCGCCCAGCTGAAGTACGCCATCGGAATGTGGGTCGACACACTGCTGCGCTTCGCCGACTGGGTCGACGAGCAGGTCTGAAGGGTGCAGACCTACGACGCTGCCTCCCGGGAGCGCCGCGTGGACGAACCCGCCAAGCGAGCCGGTGCCAGGTACGGTGCGGCGACTCGGGGCGAGTTCCAGCGCGATCGGGCCAGGGTGCTGCATTCCTATGCGTTCCGACGCCTGGCCGACAAGACCCAAGTCGTGGTCCCCGGTGAGGATGACTTTCCCCGGACCCGGCTGACCCACTCGCTGGAGGTCGCCCAGATCGGCCGCGAGATCGGTGCCGCGCTCGGGTGCGACGCCGACGTGGTAGATGCCGCCGGGCTTGCCCACGACATCGGTCACCCGCCGTTCGGGCACAACGGCGAGGATGCCCTGAATTCGGTGGCTGAGACCTGCGGGGGATTCGAGGGCAACGCCCAGACGCTGCGCAGCCTCACCCGGCTGGAGGCCAAGATCGCCTGGGCGTCCGGAGAGCCGGCCGGGTTGAACCTCACCCGTGCGGTCCTCGACGCGACGTGCAAGTACCCCTGGCCGCGCACCGGGGCAGGGCCGAAGTATGGGATGTATGAGGCCGACCGAGCGGCCTTCGACTGGGTGCGTGCCGGCGCGCCGATCGGCCGGCCGTGCCTGGAGGCGCAAGTGATGGACTGGGCTGACGATGTCGCCTACTCGGTGCACGACGTGGAGGACGGCGTGCACGCTGGCTTGATCCGCCTGGCCTGCGTTGATGCGGAGGCCCGCGAACGGCTGTGTTCGATAGCAGCCCGGAACTACTCACGAGCAACGGCGCAGGAACTCGCGCCGGTGCTCGAC